>CAUPXN010000037.1:0-12118 GCA_963515505.1 uncultured Streptococcus sp. | reverse complement strand
TGAAACTGTTTTATAAGCGAACGTTCGCTCAACAGTGATATTAATTTATCACAACCAAAGAAGGTTTGCAACTGAAAAGATGTAGAATTCTAAAAAAAATAATACAGTTCACAGAATCTGCAAACTGTATCTTTTTTAGACCTTTATTTTAGTAAAGCTTCGAGCTTATTTTGATTGATTTTTGGATAGCGATTCATAATTTGATGAATTGTCTCAAGAATTTTTGTTTGGTACCCTACCAAATCATTTTCAATTTGAAGAACGAGTAACGGTTCATGTAAGCTCATGCGTAGTAACAACCATCCATCTCCGTACTCACCTTTGAAATCGATACGAACTCCCTCTTCGTTTTCAGGGTTCACAACCCAATCTTGTGGAATCCACTGTGGGAATTCTTTAATGACTTCATTGCCATATGCTTTGAAATCGTCTGTTTCAATCTTAAAGCGAACTTCTACGACTTCTTTTGGTTGTACTAAATTCTGGATTAAATGATCTAATGTTTCTCCTCGTTCAATTAATCTTGGAAGAAGCATTAAAATCTTGGCAACCACATATGCCCCATCGTCAAGGAAGTAATTTTCTTTAAACGCTGCATGACCACTCGTCTCAATAGCTAATTGACAATCCGTTCCAGCTTCGTTTAACTCGATCGCTTTATTGATGACATTACGATATCCAGAAATATAACGATATTGATGCCCACCTAGTTCTGTAATAAATCTCTTCAAGTGTTCTGTTGTTGGCGAGTTCGTCACAATCGTTGTTCCTGGATGCTCGCTAATAGCAATCACGCTAAGAACTGCAATCAAATTATTTCTATTCAGTAACTCCCCGTCACCAGTTACGACTGCTGCTCTATCTACATCAGTGTCAAAGATTACACCATAATCCGCACCGACTGCAAGAACTTGATTCTTAATACTTTCCATCGCTTCTTTATTATCTGGGTTTGGAATATGATTTGGGAATGTTCCATCAGGATCTAGGAACTGTGAACCTTGAGTGTTAGCACCTAATACTTCAAGAACCCTATCCGCATAGAAACCACCAGCACCATTTCCAGCGTCTACAATAATATGAAGACCTTCGAGCGGCTTTTCTTTCTCGCTTCCGCTACCTTTACGAATCAACTCGACTAGGTGATTGCTGTATCGTTCAAAAATACTTTTTACTTCTATAGTAGAAACAGGTTCTTGTGGGAGTTCTTCTTTCTCGTCTACTAAAGCAATGATGTCACGAATATCACTCGATTCTAATCCGCCTTCACGCGTGAAGAATTTCAAACCATTATAGTAGAAAGATAAATGACTGGCTGTGAACATCACGGTTGCGTCACAGTTAAACTCTTCAAACTGTGTTGCCATAAACATACTCGGAGTTGTCGCCATTTCAAAATCAATTACTCGAACGCCAAAAGCCGATAACACCTGAATGAATTCTCTTGTTAAGTCCGGACCACTAATGCGGCTATCACGACCAATCCCTACAACTAATTCCGTCACCGCTTTAGATGGGTAACGTTTCTGTAGCCATTTCACAAAAGCGCTCGCAATCAAGCGACTTTCTTCTACCGTTAACGTTGCATCAAATTCTTCTGTCACTATAGCAATGCCTCGAACATCTGAACTTAATTGTAACTCATTGATTTTTGACATGGGAATCCCTCCTTAGTTCTAGCTTTATTCTACCAAAAGCTTCTGTACAATCATAGAAATTTTTTAATTTTTCCGCAAAACAAAAAAGCAAGAAGCCTTAGCTACTTGCTCTTTCAACTCAGCTATCATGAGTTATGATTTACGATAGGTTAATTGAATATATCTTTCATACCATAAATCGACATATTCAGGCGAGAACGGCCCTTTTTTGTTATTGATCCAATCCACAAGAATCTCAACGTTTGCTTTTAAGATTTGATCAATCTCTTTTGAATAGTGCATTTGACGGCGATGCAATTCATATTCATCGACATCTAGCAATCTCTTTTCGCCATCCGGGAAAATCTTAATATCTAAATCGTAATCAATATACTTCAACGCTTCTGCATCTAATACATAAGGTGAAGCCAAATTACAATAGTAAGAAATTCCTTTTTGACGAATCATCGTTACGATATTGAACCAATAATGTTTATGGTAATACAATAACGCTGGCTCTCTCGTCAACCATCTTCTACCGTCGGACTCAGTCACAAGAGTATGATCATTGCAAGCGATAATTGCTTGGTCGCTTGTCTTCAAAATCATGCTGTCGCGCCAAGTGCGATGAAGACTACCATCATGTTTATAACTCTTGACAGTGATGAATTCTCCTTCTCTGGGATTCTGCACCACTATATCCAACTTTCTATATCTATTTAAGAGTAAACTCTTAGTTATTTCAAATCACTAGTAGTATAGCATATTTCTACCATTCTGTGAACAAAAATCAGATTTACGGCGCCTATTCTTATAAAAGCTCTTGAGAAGCGAGTAACTCACACATCTTTCCTTGCACTCTAGACTGTGGCAGCTGTGCCATTTCTTCTTTTGTGACCCATTGGAGCGTACGCGTTGCATGCTGCTCTAGCGCTCCTGAAGCCGTAGCACATTGCAACTCGATGTCCCAGCGTTGATGACTGAAAATATGTTTTACGGTTTTCGGTAAAATGCGAGTTGGTAGAAGCTTCATTTTATATAAACTCTCGAATTGAACTTCCAACGGGATGTTCTGGTTAATTTCGTAAGTCGAATTTTCTTCGGCAACTCCTTCAAATAAATCAATCGATTCTCCCACTGTACTGAAATCACGAATTAATGGAAAATGCCAAAATCCACTAAGCAGATCTGCTTGCGTATTCTTCTCTACTAAGAAGCGTCCCTTGTCATCTTGAATAATAAACGCGCGCCATTTCATCGGCGTTGGTTTCTTCTTCGGTTTCTTAATCGGATAAATATGCATCGTCCCATTTTGATACGCTGCACTAAACTCTTTCACAGGACTATCTTCAGGACGTGGATTTACAGGTGACTCGATATCTGACCCCAAATCCATCAGAGCCTGATTAAAATCTCCTGGACGTTCGGGCTCGATTAAAATCTCTGCAATTTCTTGGAACGCCCAATGATTGCTTGGATTTCCAATATCCAAGTTCACCTCAAACAATCGGCTAATCACACGCATTAAGTTACCATCCACTGCAGGCTCCGGTAATCCAAAAGCGATACTCGCGATTGCTCCTGCAGTATATGGTCCGATTCCTTTTAATGAGAGAATCCCTTCATAGGTATTGGGAAATACACCACCGAACTCTTCCATCACTTGAATCGCTGCTTTTTGCATATTGCGAACACGTGAGTAGTACCCAAGTCCTTCCCAGCATTTCAACAATACGTCTTCTGGAGCTTCTGCTAAATCTTTTACCGTTGGGAACGTCGCTAAGAAACGCTCGTAATATGGAATGACTGTATCCACTCTGGTTTGTTGGAGCATAATCTCACTCACCCAAATAGCGTACGGATTACTCGTTCTTCTCCAAGGCAAGTCTCGTTTTTCTTTATCGTACCAATCAAGCAATGCTTTTCTGAAACGCTTGATTTTCTCCTCGTCCCACATTTTTACGCCAATATCGGCTAAATCCATTCTTCCTTCTCCATTTCAAACTGCGCAATGGCCTGTTCAATCACACTAGAAGTAAATCCTTTTTGATACAACTTCCCTTTGATTTGATACCAGAGCGCCGATTCATTCTCTTCATATTTTTTCGCGATGCGTCGGTAAATCGTTGCAATCTCCTTCACAGCTAATTCTGCTTCCATCTCGCTTTGCTCTTCAAACGATAGAAACGGAACAACCTCTTCTGCGATTTCCTTCGAATATCCTTTTTGCATCACAAACACTTTTACTTTTTGCTTAGCCACTTTTGGTGTGACCCGTTTTTGCCCTTTCAAATACGACTGCGCAATTTGAATCGCATTTTCAAGTTGCTCTCTCAGCGTGTACCCTTCAAGCACGGTTTGAATGACTTTATCGCTAATGCCTTTCTTCTGTAAATCAAAAACGACAGACTTAGGCCCTTTAAACGTCACAAACTTTGCCTGATTGAGATAGCTTTCTGCATAAAATGTATCATTAATAAAGTTCTGTTCATGTAATTTTCCAAGCACTTCATTAATAATATCTTCGTCGAATTCCAATTTTTCTAGCTTTTCATAGACTTCCTTCGTAGAACGAAGCTTAAAGTTCAGAAAGTGCAGTGCCTTTTGATAGGCTTGTTGAATACAATCATCATGTTGGATTTCTTCGATTTGTTCTTTTGTCAGTTCTGTCCCTTTGAACAAGGCATACTTTACAACCGTTGCCTCGTCGACACCAAACGCAAAAGCATCATTCAAATAAATATTGTAGCGGCCTTTTTTCTTCTGAGCCTCAATTTTTGTAATGACCATATTCCCACACTCCAATCTACTTAGAATATTTTAGCAAAATACACAGATGAATAAAAGCTTGACTGCCTACTTCTCATTAATACATACGAAAAAAAGGCTCACACAAGGTGAACCTTTCTTCGTTTAAACTTATTAAATTAGTCTTTATCCATTCCCATTGCACGCATAATTGCTTTGGCAATTTCTACGATTGGAACGATTGAGAATGCTGAGCCGACTACAAACAACCATTGTTCAGCTGTAAGAGTTGCTACGTCAAATACAGTTGTTAATCCAGGAATCACCATTACGCTTAGAAGCATTACTGCTGATAATAGGATTGCGTAGTTAAACAACTTGTTCTTGAACGCGCCAACTGTGCCAAGTGATTTGTATACTGACTTCACGTTGAATGCGTGGAACAATTGGATTAACCCTAATGTTGCAAACGCCATTGTTTCCCCAACTGGGTTCCCCCAATTAGCAATATGAGTTGCATACCAGAATACAAATAATGTAATTCCACCTTCGAAGAAACCTTGGTAGAAGATACTTGGTAACACACCGTTTGATAAGAAGTTCGAACCCTTACCGCGTGGTGGGTGATTCATGATATCCGCTTCCGCTTCTTCAAGACCTAGGGCAATCGCTGGGAATACGTCTGTTACTAAGTTGATCCATAAGATATGGATTGGTTCTAGAATTGACCAACCAGCCATTGTCGCAACGAACATTGTCATTACTTCACCGAAGTTCGCAGATAGTAAGTATTGAACAGCTTTTTGGATATTCGCGAAAACTTTACGTCCTTCTTCAACGGCTACGACGATTGTTTCGAAGTTGTCATCGGCAAGTACCATATCTGAAGCACCTTTAGAAACTTCAGTACCTGTAATCCCCATACCAACACCGATATCGGCTTGTTTAAGTGAAGGAGCATCGTTAACTCCATCCCCTGTCATCGAAACAACTTTACCATTCTTTTGCCAAGCTTTTACGATACGAACTTTATGCTCTGGAGATACACGAGCGTATACAGAGTAAGTGTCAACCGTACGTTCTAATTCTTCATCAGAAATATCGTTTAATTCGCCACCAGTTAATACTCCGTCTTCTTGATCTGGGCGAAGGATGCCTAAACGTTTTGCAATCGCTTGGGCTGTATCACGGTGGTCCCCAGTAATCATGATTGTACGGATACCAGCTGATTGAGCTACTTTAATCGCAGCCGCTGCTTCCTTACGTTCTGGGTCAATCATTCCTACTAAACCAGCAAAGATTAAATCATGTTCGATTGAATCTGTATCCACTGTTTCAGGAAGAGTATCAATCACTTTGTATGCCATCGCTAACACACGAAGCGCTTGAGTAGCCATCTCTTTGTTTAATTTCATCGATGTTGTGCGGTCATCTTCAGTGAACGCTGAAACTTGACCATGTTTTTCAATCTTCGTCACACGGTCTAATAACATATCTGGAGCACCTTTTGTTGCAACCAAATATTTACCGTCTTCTAATTGATGAATGGTTGTCATTAATTTACGAGTTGAGTCGAATGGAACTTCCGCAATACGTGGAATATTTACTAACTCTTCACGTACATCATAGTTTTTATCAAGACCGTATTGAACCATTGCTGTTTCAGTTGGGTCTCCTAATAATGAGTTATCTTGAGAAATTTTTGTATCGTTAGCTAAGTTCATTACACGAAGCGCGATGTTGTCTTTAGAAATTTCTTCTGACGCATCATGAATTTCGTTGTCATAGACCATTTTTTCAACAGTCATTTGGTTAAGTGTTAATGTACCTGTTTTATCTGAACAGATAATTTCAACACCACCTAATGTTTCAACGGCTGGCAACTTACGAACAAGCGCGTTACGTTGCGCCATTTTTTGAGTTCCTAATGCAAGGATAATTGTAGAAATCGCTGGTAACCCTTCTGGAATCGCAGCAACGGCAATCGCAATCGCTGTTAATAACATATGAGTCCATTCATTTCCTCTAAGCATCCCTACTACGAAGATAATCACGGCAATCACTAAGATCATGATTGTTAGCCATTTACCAAGAGCATCTTGGTTTTCTTGAAGTGGTGTTTTACCTTCTTCAGTGTTCGCTAACATATTCGCGATTTTACCAACTTCTGTATTCATACCAGTACTTGTAACCACACCAACAGCACGGCCGTAAGTTACGTTTGTACTTGAGAACGCCATATTTGTACGGTCTCCAATTCCTACTTCATCTCCTGCAGGAATCACTAAGTCTTTATCGACTGGAACAGATTCTCCTGTTAAAGCAGACTCTTCGATTTTCACTGTGTTTACTTCGAATAAACGCATATCCGCCGGAACGACGTCCCCAGCTTCTAGGATAACAACGTCACCTACTACGATATCTTCCCCTTTAATATGTTCCACGTGTCCATCACGTAAAACACTTGCCACAGGTGAAGCCATTTTCTTCAACGCTTCGATTGCTTCTTCAGCTTTTGATTCTTGGAAGACACCTAGCACAGCGTTTAATAACACTACCGCTAAAATGATAATCGCATCCGTTGGGTCAGGTTCACCTTGGTGAGCAAACATAGAAACAACTGCTGCCACTAAAAGCACTAAAATCATGAAGTCTTTAAATTGATCCACAAATTTTTCTAATAGTGATTTTTTCTTTCCTTCTTGTAATGTGTTTGCACCGTATTTTTCAAGTCTTGATGCCGCTTCTTGTGAGCTTAAACCAGAAGGACTTGATTGTACTTCTTTAAACACATCTTCAACAGACTGTAAATATACGGGTTTTGTTTGTTGTTCCAACAAAATACACTCCTTTTCTTTTTCTATAAAAAGAGAGACTTATGCCCATCATCCTTTTGATAATAAACATAAGTCTCACTGTTCAAGATAATACCAGCGAGAATTCGCTTGCTGTTGATATTATCGCAACGATTGGTTGCCAGTTACTCCCTTATAGAGATTGATCATTGTTGTAGTTACTATACCAAATAAGTATAAGATTTGCAAATTTTTTAGATAAATTGTTAACCTTTCTTTTTACCTAAATTTCGCGGATTTTAGCTAAATCTAACCGTTCCAATGCCGGCGCATTTTTCGAGATAAAGTACTCATCGAGCGGCTTAGCTTTTAGATTCATCGCTTGTAGTTTTTCAGCAATCATCGGCGTTTTCTTAAACACCCATTGCGTCCCATGAAGGATCCCTTCACTGACACCCGATGTCAGAAGCCACTTCTTAGCACGCTTACCTTTTTCACTATAATCTTCTACCATCTCTTTACGATGCTTGGCAAACATTCCATTTTCAATAAATAGCGTAAATGTCTTTTGCATCATCACATTCGAATCATAGTCCATCCATTGCTTCCGTTTCGCAAAAGATTCAACTAACTCTTTCGGCAACACTACAATTCCAATTTTCAAAGCTGAGAATAAAATTGACGAGAAAGATTTGACGTAGATAACTCGTCCGTCCATATCATAATAATGAAGCGGCGTCGCATTTCCTTCAACAAAATCCGCCATATAGTCATCTTCGATAATATAGACTGAGTACTTACTTGCTAGTTCCACAATCTTCTTTTTCGTAGACTCACTATAACTTCCACCTAGCGGATTATGAAATCTGGAAATCGTATAGAATAGCGAAAAATCTCCACTCGCAAACAATTCTTCTAAGCGATTTAAATCAATCTCACCATCCACCTTACGTTCAATCGTTTCATATGGAATGTTCAAGTGTTTCACCAACTCATTCATTCGTGCATAAGTTGGTTGCTCCAGCAATACTTTTTTTCCTTGAATCAGTTGCAATAAAATATAGAGCGCTTGTTGCGTCCCAGTTGTTATGACTAGTTGTTCCTTTGCAGCATACACCCCATACTCTTCTAAAATAGGCATTAACGCCTGAATCAGTTCATCCATTCCAGAAGCCTGTTCTTTTCTGGTTAGCTTTAAATCATGGGCACTGGCCAGTGATTGATTAAAGCAGATGCGAAGATCTTCAATCGGAAGTTGTGAATAGTCTTCCTCGGATTCTTCCAATTGCTTTGTTTCTGAATTCTTTAATACATAATAGCCACTTTTTTCGACCGCATAAATAAAACTTTCATCTTTTAAACTACGCAAGGCTCGTTGTACCGTATCCTTATTTACTCCATAGCGCGCAACTAATTCTCGAATCGAGGGAAGTTTATCCCCCTTTTGTAGATTCCCGTTTAATATTTCCTCTTTTAATGCATTTGCTAATTGCTGGTATTGATACATGACACACCTCCACTGTACCGGTACAGTTTGTTTTCATCCCTATTGTATCCTCATCTGTCCCGTTTTACAATACAGATACATTGAAACTCGAGGAATAGATATGAAAAAAATATTAATCGCAAACGACTTGCCAGGAATTGGCAAAGTTGCACTCGCACCCGCTATCCCTATTTTCGCTTGTTGTCAGATTGAAACGATGCTACTGCCTACAGTACTTCTTTCATCTCATACCGGCGGATTCAAAAACATCGCGATTGCGGAGCAAACCGAATTCATGAGGCAGTCCCTTTTCCAATGGGAGAATCTGGAATTAAAACCGGATGCTGTTTTGACAGGATACTTCAGAAACTCGGAACAAATTGAATTAATGGTAGATACCATTGAAAAACTGCCTGAATCTACACAAGTTTTTGTCGATCCGATTATGGCAGACAACGGAAAACTTTATAGCGGATTTACACAAGAACATGTTGAAGCGATGAGAGAACTCATTCAACAAGCTGATGTGATTTATCCAAACATTACAGAAGCCTGTCTATTAACAGATACGCCCTATCCTACTGGAAAAATTACGATGGATTTTACAAGGGAGTTAGCTAAGAAACTAGCCAAACTCGGGCCCGAGTACATCATTATTACAGGTTGCCCTGATAGCGAAGAGTTAACAGGTGTTCAACTTTATACCAAAGAGACGGATTCATTTTTTGATTTCTATAAAACAAAGTATCCGCATCATTTCTACGGAACAGGTGATACACTGGCGGCTCTTGCGACTGCATGCATCCTACAAGAGATGTCTATAGAAGACGCATTGTCATTCACGTTGAAATTCATCGACGAAGTGCTTCAATTGAGTAGCCAACAGCCTGAACAAATTCCATTCGGCCTTCCAATCGAAAGAAAACTTGGAATACTTACAACAAAATTTACTACTGAGGTGTCATTATGAAAAATACAGATTTAAGAGATTTAGTTCAAACAAGCTTATTTGCAGCTTTAATTTTTTTGGGAGTCAGCGTCTTTAGAATCCCAATGCCATTCACAACACAGTTCGTTCATTTTGGAAACGCACTGGTAGTAGTCGGATGCTTACTTTTCGGAACAAAACAAGGAGCAATAGCCGCTTCAATCGGTTTAGGACTTTTCGACATCCTCAATAATTACGCCAATGTTGCTTGGGAAATTATTCTTGAATCCTTAATCGTCTGCTATGTGATTCATCTTGTATACGAAAAAGCAATGAATAAAGATGACAAAATCGCAAACGTTATTGTAGTCGGCGTTGTTGCTGCTATCGTAAAAATTATCCTCAATATCATTAAATACACATTCTTACGAGGAATGATCGTCGGTGGCCTCGCATTAACACCAGCATTCCTTCAAGCCATCAATAAAATTACAGGAACGTTTGGATCAGCTATCTTCACAGTAGTTGCAGTCCCAATCGTTTATCCACTCTTCAAAGAAGCACTAAAACGTGTAAGAAGATAAACAAAACAGCTATTACGATTGAATTCGTAATAGCTGTTTCTTTTTTCCCTCCACAGAAGGATACTAGAAAAAGCAAAAATCAAATAAAACTCCTAGGAGTTATTGTGGCAATAGTAGGGAATCATAACCAATGTGAATTAGGGAGAGTTACGATCATTCGTTACTCTCCCTTTGAAGCTTGGTAGGTTTGAGACCTTAGGCTCAAACCGGTATCCTACTATTCTTGCCACAATAACAACTCCGACAAAGTCTTAGCGCTCTTCTTTTCCCGTCCACAGAGGGCTATTAGAACCCCCTTGATTGTTTTCAAAAAGAAAGAACTCCTTGGAGTTATTATGGCAATGGTAGGAACTTATAACCAATGTGAATTAGGGAGAGTTACGATTTTTCGTTACTCTCCCTTTGAAGCTTGGTAAGCTTGAGACCTTAGGCTCAAGCTGATATCCTACCATTTCTGCCATAATAACAACTCCAAAGGAGTTCTTTCTATTAATTTAGTCTAAATAATACAAGGGGTTCTAATAGCCCTCTGGATTTTTCTTTTGCCAGTTCCATGAGTCTCGAACCATATCATTCAAGTTCTTTTCAGCCACCCATCCTAGCACTTCTTTTGCTTTAGAAGCATCCGCATAACAAGTTGCGATATCCCCTGCACGACGAGGTGCAATTTTATAAGGAATATCCACTCCATTTTCTGAGATAAATGCTTTTACTAAATCTAATACACTGTATCCAATACCAGTACCTAAGTTAAAGACTTTTGCACCTTTTTGAGCTGCATTGTTTTTAACCGCTAGTACGTGTCCACGAGCTAAGTCAACAACGTGGATGTAGTCACGAACCCCTGTACCATCATGAGTATCGTAGTCGTCACCGAACACGCTTAAGAATTCGCGTTTACCAACAGCCACTTGAGTGATGTATGGCATTAAGTTGTTTGGAATTCCGTTTGGAGCTTCTCCAATCAATCCACTTTCATGCGCTCCGATTGGGTTGAAGTAACGTAAGTTTGTGACTGACCAGTCACTATCTGAGAAAGCAACGTCATTTAAGATTTGTTCAAGCATTACTTTTGTGTAACCATAAGGGTTTGTTGCGCTTGTTGGCATTTCTTCTTTAAAAGGAACGACATTGTTCATACCATATACTGTTGCACTTGAACTAAACACGATATCTTTTACGTTAAATTGACGCATTACGTCTAATAACACTAATGTTCCTGTAATGTTGTTGTGATAGTATTCTAAAGGTTTTTCAACAGACTCTCCCACAGCCTTGAACCCTGCAAAATGAATTACTGAATCGATGTTTTCTTTTTCAAAAACAGATACTAAGAAATCACGATCAAGAATGTCCCCTTCATATAGAGGGAAATCTTTTCCTGTGATTGTTTTCAAACGGTTCAATACTTCTGGCGAACTGTTAGAAAAGTTGTCGACGATAACAACGTCAAATCCTGCTTTGTCTAATTCGATTACCGTATGAGAACCGATATACCCTGCTCCACCTGTTACTAAAATTGCCATTTTTGCTTCCTCCCCTTAATTCAACACGTCTTCTGCGTGATCTTTTTGTAATGTTAAAATACGTGGACCATCTTTCGTAATGGCTAATGTATGTTCGAATTGGCAGCTTAGTCCACCATCTAATGTATGAGCTGTCCAGCCATTGCTTTCCATTTCCGCTTTCCAAGTACCAGTATTCACCATTGGTTCAATCGTAATAACCATTCCCTCTTTCAAGCGAAGACCTTTTCCAGGTTCACCGTAGTGAGGAACTGCTGGGCTTTCGTGAATCGTTGGTCCAATTCCGTGCCCGATAAAGTCACGAACAACAGATAACCCTTCACTCTCAACATAAGTTTGAATCGCGTGACCGATGTCCCCAATACGATTTCCAACTTTTGCTTGTTGAATTCCTAAGTATAAAGCTTTCTTTGT
>CAUPXN010000036.1:0-12133 GCA_963515505.1 uncultured Streptococcus sp. | reverse complement strand
TAGTTGCTTAATCCCTTCCTAAAATTCTTCATCAACACTATTTGACAAAGAGCCTAAATTAGCCTAATTCCTCTTAAAACAATCTAACGACTTTCTAATTATGGTGTAGTATTAGCTTTCTCAGCTCTTTTTATACTTTCTGGAGTAAATTCTCGTTTTTCAAAAATAAACGAATTAATTTCGCTAGTTCCCGTCATGTAACCCTCGTTATCCACATCCTTAATAGTGATAGTGATATGAAGTCCTTTGGGTCTAGTTTCAACAGATACCGTTTTTAGCAAAGTTTTCCTTTTCCCTTGATATACATAATCTAAATAGAATGGAGAAACACTTCGTTCTGATTTAGAAATGTCTACTGCTCCTTTTGTTTTAGAATTAGCTGCTAAGTTTTTTAAATACACCCGGTCCTCTGGAGAGTTAATATCGTTCTCAGAATACTCACCAATAATCAATTCTTCGATATTCTGATTTGATTGATTGATGATTTCATAAGAAAACAAAGCATCATCATTATATTTTGAACGAGTAAAAGTAAACAAAATCCATAAAAGTCCAGATAATACAAGGACTATTCCAAACTGTAAAATAAATTTTAACAATCTTTTTGAATCCAATGTTTTCATTTCACACCTCTATTAAATGAATGTCGGTTGGAGTTTTGCTGGTAATATTATTTGCTTATCTATTTATTCTTACTATCAAACTTTAATTCTTACTCATTTGATGATGGTTTATAAAACGAGCGGTTATCTAAACCGAATACGCGCTCTGAGAATGCGCCTGGTTCTGTCTTATCGAGTGCATTTGACATCATCGTAATCGTCGCATCTAACAAGTCGATATGGTGTAATACTTCTGCTTCTAATAATTGCGGACGTACTGGTGAACCATATTCGAGTTTGCCGTGGTGAGCTAGAACGAGATGTTTTAATAAAAGCACATCTTCTTGATTTTCATCGATACCAAGTTCTTCACAGGCTTTTGTAATCTCTTCGTCCATGATCACAATGTGCCCTAGTAAGTTCCCTTTAAGTGTGTACTCCGTGCCGATTGCGCCGGTTAATTCCATCGTTTTACCAATATCATGTAAAATCACACCAGAATATAATAACGAACGGTTGATTTGTGTATATTGCGTTGCGATGGCTTTAGCAAGGCGTAACATCGATACTGTGTGGAAACTTAGCCCACCTACAAACGCATGGTGGTGACGTTTCGCTGCAGGAAATTCGAAGAAGTCTTCTTGGTATTTTTTCAAGATATTATGCACGATACGACGCAAATATGGATTTGTAATATCGAACATGATTTGGTTTACTTCTTCTTCCATTTCTTCCTTCGTCATTGGAGCGTGTTCTACGAAATGGCTCGCAGATGTTGGCTCTCCTTTTGCAGCGTCAGTAAGTCGAAGGCTGACAATTTTCACTTGTGGCGAATTATTGTACATTTCGCGTTTTCCGTTTACAACTACAACTTTCCCTGGTACGTATTTTGCAATATCGTCTGAAGTCGCAGACCAATATTTTCCGTCCATTTGACCTGATTGATCCTGGAATGTGAAGGCGATAAACGGATTGCCATTTTTTGCCATACGCACATCTGCAGATTTAATCAATAGGCAGATTTCGAAACTCTCGTCCACATTGTATTCATATAATTTTTTTGTCATGATTTACCTTCTTTCTCTTTCCCCTAACTTCAGCACATTCTCTTTAGGTAACTGAAGCGGAACTTCCGTTGTAAAGTAAAAAACTTGTGTTACGCGTGATAGGTCTTCCATTAATTCTAACATAATCGATAGACGTTCTCTATCAAAATTGACGAATCCATCATCGATTAACACTGGAATTTTCATCTTCTTCGCTAATTGGAAAATAAAGGCAAAACGAATCGCGACATACAGTTGGTCTAATGCCCCTTTTGAAAGATAGAAAGCTTCCATCCATTGGCCATTTGCCTGCTGCACCTTCGCCTGCGTATCCGTTAAGAGAATCTTCGTATATTGTCCCATCGTGAGTCGACTAAAGATACGACTCGCCTCATCTAAAATCAATGGCACTCTCGTTGGGACTTTTTCTTCAAGTTGCTTCAAAATCCATTTAGCTGCATACACTTGCGTCGCCCAATCCTTGATAGACTCTTGTACTTCGAATCGTTCAAAGTCTGCTTCCAATTGGAGTGCTTCCGCATTGTCATCTTCTTCCAGCAGTTCTGCCTTCGTTTTTGTACTTGCCAATTGGTCACGAACTTCTTTCCGTTTACTTTCCAATTGCGCCTTCGTGAAGGACTCGTCTTGAATTTCCTCTTCAAGCATTTGTCGTTGCAAGCTTTCTTTTTCTTCATTCGTAAAAAGTGCGACTTGCTTTTCAATATACGCTCTCTTTTGCGCTAAGGCTACACGATTGTCCAGTTTAGGTAACTGCGTTCTAAACTCTTCTACTGTTGAGATTCCAAGTGGCGAAATGGCTTCTTGTAATTCTTCACGCACCTCTGTTGTATCTTGTTCCAATTGCGCTAAATGGCGTTCTTTCTTTAAGATACTCTCTTGAAGTTGTTCTAATTTTGCCACTCGTTTTTGAGAAGCCATCCATGTCTCCCGGATAACGCGTAGCTGTTGCTCCACAGTAGCTGGAGGAGTGATTTGTTCTTTAGTCCAGAAGTCTTTGCTCTCTTCTTTAAAGGCATCTAGTCTTTGTTCCAATTGTACAAATTGCGCCTTCTTTTGTAAGAAATCATTGACGCTACGTCCTTCATTTCTTCGAATAAATCGTCTTGCTTCGTCTAGTGTTGCTTCAATTCCTTTCCCTGAAAGGAGCTGTTGAATACGTTCGTCTACTGCGCTATTTTTCGGAGATTGTAACTTCCCTGTTTTGTGTAAGAAGAACCTTCCACCAATTCCTAGAGCTGCAGCAACTCCAACACCTAGCACTACTTGGTTCGTTAAAAATCCAACCACGATAATGGCAATAATTCCAACTAACCCAATAAGAAGCCCTGATTGGAATTGCCCTGCATGTCCTTGTTCCCCTTGAAGAGTATCTAATTCTGTTAATTCAGCCTCTGTAAATGGTTTGGCATGTTCACTTTGAACACCAATATTCCCCGGATGCGTCTTCAACTCACGTTCCAATTCAAAGGCACGCTCTTCTACCGCTGCAGCACCTTGAGCCTTCGCGTACAGTGCTTCAAGAGTCGTATCCTCCGTTACTTGTTCAAGTACTTCTACTTCCGCTTTTGCCTGCTCTAACTCGATTTTTGTTCTTTCGAGTTCTTTTTCAAAGGCACGTAAAGTATTATTGCCTTCTACAGCCTTACTATGGTCGTAGTCTTTTGGAAACTCTTGTAGTCCTTCCATTGCACGGAATTCTTCTAAAGCATCAAAATGAGCGAGCTTATTCTCTAAGACATCGAGTCTAGATTCTGTGTCTTGTAATTTTGCAGATAATTCCGCTTCTTCTTTTTGAAGCTCTAAGATAGTACTTACATAACCTTCATAAAGAGCGTTCTCTCCTTTGGTTTGTGTCAATTGATTTGTTAAGCCTTCGAGTCTGTCCATTCGCTCGTTGAGTTCGAGTTTTTTTGCCTGTGGACGAAACAACTTATCCGCCTCAGCAAGTAACTTCTGACTCTCCTCATAGGCACCCTTATGTCCCATAACACTCAAACTATACAAGAAGCGATGGATTTCCTCCTCGCTTCCAAACGCATTATTTTGCAATTCCTCTTCATTGAATCCAAAGAGTGAATGATACTCATTCATCGTCAACTCATGAAGAACACGCTCCAGCATCGTTTCTGGTAACTCTTGTCCAGTTTCTGCACTCCTTAGAACGAGTTTCCTCTGCGACCCCACAGCGCTACGCTCGATAATGAGAGCACCCAGCCCTTCATCTTCAATCCACATCCGTCCGCCACGCGTATTCGTATGGAGCGGTTGATAAGGATACACGCCATTCTTCTTTTGTTTAAAATCAAAGAGCATCTGCTCGATAAAGCGTCGAAGGGTCGTCTTTCCAGATTCATTCAGGCCTTGCACGACTTGCAAGTTCGGATGGAAAGTAAAGGTCTCATGTTCCCATTTTCCAAAATGATCGATTTCGATTTTTGAAATGTACATTACCCTTCCTCCCTTCCCGAAAAGCGAACTTCTAATAAGCGAAGTGCTCGTTCGTGAATCTCTTCTTGGACATCTTCTTTTTGCAGGAAGTCGCTCATCAACTGATTCGAAAATCCGCTTTTTGCGATTTCCATTTCAGAAAAGAGAGACGTATCCACCTCTCCTGAAAGAGAAATTCCAGAAGCTCCTCGAAGCGGTTTTGTAATTTGTTCTCGAATACTCATCACTGTCACAAGGCTTCGTTTTTCTTCTAACAATCCATTCACAACTTCTGTGAGTTGTTTTAAATCTTCTCTTGAATAGATTGATTCTTGCGTTAGTAAATGCAGCGTCACAAGACTGCGTTTCGATGGATTTGGTAGTGCCTCTACGATGAGATACGGTAAGGTTTCTAAACGAGCGTTCTCGCTGATAGCAAGTTCTACCTCCGTCCAATCCATCGTACTCGTTTCAATAAAGTGAACTTCTGGAGCATTCCCTGGTAAAATCTCTACCATCAAAGCTCCCTTTGAACCACTCTCTTTACGGTCCGCTCCTTGTGTCGTACCACTATACCACGCACATGGCTGGCTAGACACTTCTTGGCACGTATGAATATGCCCCAGCGCCCAATAGTCATAGCCTTTTTCTCTTAGTTCAGGAATAGAAAATGGCGCATAACGACCTTGTGCAGTCGTCAGTTCTCCATGTAAGACCCCAATATGAACATCGCAGTTAGCACTCTTTACCGGATACTCTTGAACTTTCCTAGCGGCTACAACTGGAACCTCATAACTAAATCCACTAAAGGCCACACGTTCTCCATTTCTCGTCTCCAGTTCAATCGTTTCAACGTCACTCCCAAAAGTATAAATATGCTCCCCAGAAACGTATGAAGTGCCCGCATCATGATTCCCAAGCGCTACAACGACAGGAATTCCAAATGGCGCCAGACGATTCAACTGACTCTGCAAGAAACATTTTTCTTTGACGAAGGTGCGTGAACTATCCAGCAAATCCCCCGCCAACACTAGCGCATCGACTTCTTCTTCAATCGCTGTATCGATAACTCTTTCAAAGGCATCAAACGCCGCCTGTTTTAGCATTCTTGCGATATCTTTATGGTTCTTCCCGACACCTGCGTACGTAATTCCTAGATGGAGGTCGGCTGCGTGGATGAATTTCACCATACGTTGCTCCTTTCTTTTCTTCAAAAAAAGCATATTTTCCTGAACCGTCTGTTGTGCGTTCAAAGAAAATATGCTTTGGATCGATTCTTAATAAAACCGTTTAAAATTGATTATTTTGCGCTATAAAGCTCTTGTAATGGATTTGTGATGATACGGTTGATATCTTGCATAATTGTATTCAAACGTTGCTCAGCTTCCATTAATGCTTTAATATGCTCATTTTCAGACACTTTTTGTCCTAATTCTTGTGCTTTTTGAATATCTTCTTCAGTGATTTCTTGTCCTGAGAATTGTTTTTGTTGTAACTCGACATTCACTGTACGGAATTCTTCAAATAAAGTTCTTGCTGTTTCGTCAGCATAAATCGCTTCGAAGCTTTCCTTTACTGTTTTGAATTCTTGTAATTCGCGTAAGTCGCGTTCTAATTGATTGGCTGTATCATAAATATTACTCATGTTTCTTCCTCCTTAAAATACTCATTTATTATAGCATATTTTGCATGGTTAAACTATCAATACGTACGTACGTTCGCATTATCGATTTCTGAATTTATCCCAGAGGTTTTTACCCCATTCTTGGATTTGATTCCAAACTTGCTCGCCCGCTTTTTGAGCGTCTTTGATAAATTGATCGACACCGTTATTCGTATTGTTGTTTTGATTATTTTGTTTTGTCTTCACGGCTTCTACATTAAATGGTGTATTCGCGGTGAATTGAAGCAACCCTTCCATCTCTAGTTTAAAGAGTGGACCTACACCTTCACGGCTAGAAGCTGATAAAGAGTAGTTTCCTGATTGGTCATATCCCATCCAAGTTGCGACAACAACGTCTGGTGTATATCCAATCATCCATTGGTCACGAGAACCATTGTCATTATTGATGGCTTCGGTTGTCCCTGTCTTACCGGCAATCGTCTTACCAGCTGGTGAAAATGGTGCGCCAAGACCTTCTGAACCGTACACGGTTAACAGCATACTTGTCATCTTCTTAGCCACTTCTTCCGTTGTCACACGGTTTTCCTTCACGGCTGTGTTGTCTACAACGACTTTCCCGTTTGCGTCCACAATTTTCGTCACAAAACGCGGTTGCACACGAACGCCTTTATTGGCAAAAGCTGTATAAGCAGAGGCCATTTGTTCTGGAGAAACTCCTTTTGTAAGTCCTCCAAGGGCGATTCCTAAGTACTCGTCTCCTGGATCCGTTTCGATTCCGAACTGATGAACCTTCTCGATTCCTTTCTTCAATCCGATTTTATCGAGTAACCAAACAGCAGGAGCATTCCAACTGTGGTTCAAGGCTTCCGTCATCGTCACAGTTCCTTGATACTTTTTATTCCAGTTCTCAGGCGTATATTTATCTGAACCATACGAACGTTTCTCGTCCACTAGAACAGAATTAGGTTGATATCCTTCTTCAAGAGCCGGAGTATATACGGCTAATGGTTTGAATGTTGACCCTGGTTGCGCCTGAAGCTGTGTTGCACGGTTAAATCCACGGAAAGTGTGTTTCTCGTTAGTACGTCCACCCACTGTCGCAAGGACATCTCCTGATTGAGGATCCATGGCAATCGAAGCCGCTTGAGCAACCGTACCGTCAGATGCTTTCGGGAATAACCAACTGTGTGAGAAGGTTTCTTCCATATCCGCTTGCATATTTTGGTCTAGCCCTGTGTAGATTTTATACCCTTTGTTCAGCAAGTCTTCTTCGCTGATTCCGTATTTCGTTGTGATTTCATTAATAACCGCATCGAAATAGTATGGATATTTATAACGGGCATTGGCTTCATACGTATCTGTCACGGTAATCACTTCAGCAGCAGCTTTATCGGCTTCTTCTTGTGTGATTTTGCCATTATCGACCATCAACTGTAATACGGTCGCACGGCGTTTCACCGTCGATTCCATATCGTCAATCGGATTGTACACATTCGGTGCTTTTAAGCTTCCCGTAAGGACAGCTGCTTCACTGATGGTTAAATCCTTTGCGCTCTTTCCGAAATAACGAAGCGATGCATTTTCAATTCCGTACGCCCCATTTCCGAAATAGGCATTATTTAAATACATCTCCAAAATTTGGTCTTTGGAATATTTCTTCTCCAACTCGAAACTCAAGAAGAGCTCTTTCGCTTTTCGCATAAATGATTGTTCCTGAGTTAAGAACGCATTCTTGGCTAATTGTTGCGTAATGGTACTTCCTCCACCCGTCACTCGGCCACGGTTCATTAACAGGCCAAATGTCGCACGAAGCAGCCCCATCGGATCGAATCCATGGTGGTCATAGAAACGTTTATCCTCTGTGGAAACAAGCGCGTTAATCATATTCGGAGAAATCTGGTCTATCGTTAAAAATTCTCCTTTATTGATATTCAGCACGCCGGCTTCTTGGTTATTGCGGTCATATACTTCCGTCACTTGAACCATCCCAGCACGTAAGCCACTCACATCGGTTGTCTTTGCGGAATAAACTAAAAATCCCGTAAATAGTGTTACCACCGTTAGCATCATCGCTAGAAGTAGCTTCGTTACATGAAATTTTCTCCAAAAGCGACGAATCGCCATCATGATTTTATGATTCCAAATACTCTTTATAATGGATTGTTTTTTTGGTTCTTCAGTATGACGGTGCTCGAGTTCAGTGTCTTGTTCGACTTCGAGAGTTTCTTCGTCATGGTTCTGATTGTTAAATTCTTCGTTCATTACAATCCTCCTTTTAAATTGAGTCTATTATACTGTACCATAAAACCCTCTAAAACCACATAAAAACTACACACCTTTACAAAAAATTAAAGGATAAATAGAAATAACAATAAAGAGACAGTAAGGCGTAAATGATTCCTTTGAAACCTTACAGACATCTTCATAATTACGGTAACGTTGCACCGGTTCGAGCCTTAAAAGTCTCTCACCTTTAAATCCTCAAAGCAGGCGTACGGAATAAAATTCCTACGCCTGCTTATTCGTTTTAATGCGAAGCCACGTTACTGTAATTATAGAATCTGTAAGTTTCTAGTCATCATTTACGTTTGCAACTGCACTTTATTTTTTTACGAATAATCTTTAATTTTTCTTGATACAACTATAAAAATGCACGTTATAAGGTTTAACCAATATAAGGTATACCTTATATTAGTTCAATCTTATATTGCGTGTTTTTATTGTTGTATCAACGAAAAGTGGAATTTTCTGATTTTTATGCGCAAAAAAAGAGAGGTTGCCCTCTCTTTCGTGAATCTTTATTAAACTGCAAAAAGTCGCTCTAAGTCTTCGTGAGTAAATGCTTGTCCGTCTGGTTCGTCCACACGTTCAATCGTTGCGCCTAATGCACGTAATTTTTGATGGAACTCATAATATCCACGGTCTAAGAATTGTAAGTCTGTCACACGTGTATATCCTTTTGCAACCATTCCAGCGATGATTAACGCAGCCGCAGCACGTAAGTCTGTAGCACGTACTTCAGCACCTGACAATACGGATGCACCGCTCATCACAGCTGTATGTGAGTCAATACGGAATTGCGCACCCATACGACGCATTTCTTCTAAGTGGTTGAAACGGTTCTCGAATACTGTTTCCGTCATTGTGCTTGTACCAGTAGCTAATAATTGTGCAATTGTCATTTGTGCTTGCATATCTGTTGGGAAACCTGGGTGAGGTAAAGTCTTCACGTCAGTTGGTTTCAACTCATCTGGACCGATGACACGGATTCCGTCTTCTTCTTCGATAAATTGAACACCCATTTCGCCTAATTTAGAAATTAATGGTTGGTTATGTTCTGCAATTGCATCTTCGATAAACACATCACCTTTTGTAACGGCAGCCGCTACCATGAATGTACCCGCTTCGATACGGTCTGGGATAATAGAGTGAATCGTTCCATCCAAACGTTCTACCCCTTCAATACGCATGTTTTCTGTTCCGGCACCGACAATTCTCGCACCCATCTTATTTAAGATATTTGCTAAGTCGACAATCTCTGGTTCACGCGCTACGTTTTCAAGGTATGTTGTTCCTTTTGCTAAAGTCGCAGCCATCATAATGTTTTGAGTAGCTCCAACAGATGGGAAATCTAAGTAAATACGAGCTCCGTGAAGTTCTTCCGCATGCGCTTCGATATAACCTTCTGTTTGAACGATTGTCGCACCCATTGCTTCGAACCCTTTTAAGTGAAGGTCGATTGGACGACTTCCGATAGCACATCCACCAGGCATCGCAACACGTGCATGTCCAAAACGTGCTAATAATGGTCCCATTACAACGATTGACGCACGCATTTTACTTACGTATTCAAATGCTGCAGTTGTTGTAATATCTTTTGTGGCATTTAATGTAATCGCCTTTTCTTCTTCGTCAAATGTACTTAAGACGTTTAAGCTCCCTAATACGTTTAACATCATATGTACGTCTGATAAGTTCGGTACATTTGTTAAATGTGTAACGCCTTTATCTGCTAAAATACTTGCTGCTAAAATCGGTAATACCGCGTTTTTAGCTCCTTCTACTTTTACTGTTCCCTGAAGACATGTATCGCCACCGCGCACGATCATCTTATCCATTAAATAACCTCCAAAAACTCTCTATCCATCTACTGTATTATCAATTGAATGTACTGATTTAAATAATCTGATAAATCGAATATGACTTTAGCTATACTAGCTCCCATCCAAATAGCGATGAGTAAAAAGAGGATACGGGCTTCCTGAACGCGGCCTTTCCTGAGAATCTTCTCGATTTGAATGCCTTGCAACGCCCAATAGCTTAGCATGATAAAAGCAAGAACCAATGTGATTCGAATGATTAAAGTTACTTGAATCATACCTACTCCTCCAGTCATATACTGCCTTTCTATACTAACATATTTGACCATTAAAAAAAAGCAGGAGATACTTACGACTTTATGCTATACTAATACCAAAGTGAGGGGAAAGAATGTTAGAGAGATATAAAACGATTAAAGAAGCTGGGACGAATGAAATCGAGATTAAGGGGTCTCGTTTTATTGCGCATTTTCAGCGAGTAACGGATGAAGAACAAGCGCTAGAATTTATCCAAGCTATCAAAAAAGAACATTGGAAGGCAACGCATAACTGCTCTGCTTTTCTCATTGGGGAAAACGACCAAGTGCAGCGTGCGATGGATGACGGTGAGCCAAGTGGTACCGCAGGCGTTCCAATGCTAGAAGTACTCAAGAAAAACGAATTAAAGGATGTCGCGGTCGTAGTGACGCGTTACTTTGGTGGAACAAAACTTGGTGCTGGCGGACTCGTTCGTGCGTATTCTGGGGCTGTCAGCGAAGGGTTGAAAGCCATCGGAATCGTCGAATGTCGACTTGAGGATCAACTTGCCCTAACCTTTGATTATGCGCATGTTGGTAAAGTGGAATATTATTGCCAGACGCAAAATATTCCCATCGTCGATAAAGTCTTCCTCAATAATGTTCAATTCACCTGTAGCCTCCCTGTTCAAGAGGTCGAAGCTTTCCAAGCAGCCATCATTGAGCTTTTGCAAAATCAAGTGGAGTTTGAGAGTCTTGGAGAAATGTATACAGAATATCCAGTTGGGTAAAAACAGAGGTCTATTCATTCGAATAGACCTCTGTTTCTTATGTTTTATATTCGAGGATGGATGGACAGAGAAGCTGTGAGAGTATTTAGCTTCTCCCCCTTCCAATTCCTACACTAGCGGAAACGTTAAGGGCACGGGTTCTCAACGTTTCACTTAAAAGAGAAGATTATCAATATCATTTTGCGATAATAGAAGATCCATTTTCGCAAGACTTGAGTAACGGTTCATCGTTGGCAATTCATCCAAGATAACAATATCCGTTCCAAGTCGTTTTAAGAGTTTATCAACCATATTCGAGAGTCTCAATGCAAATGGTCCACTTGTAATAAAGCGAAGCGGTACAGCCTCCATCATCATGATGAGTTCTAAAATATAATTCTGAATCATTTTTGTCTCTAAATCTGTTTCTTGTAGGAAGATGATTTCACGTTCATCGGCTATCGCCAGCATAAACGCACCTGTTTTATAAAATCCCATGGCCGCAATTGGCGACAATGTCAACTGGATTTCAAAAGTTTCAGGAAAGATACCTCGAATCACCTTTTTTGCACGTAAAAGCGAGAAATCACTGAGCGCAACGGGTTCAGGTTTTACTTGGAAGAACGGCTTCAATTCTTCAATCTGATCGAAACTGATTTCCTTACGCGTCATATCTAATGACTTTACAGCCTTTGTTTTTTGATTATATTCGAGAATAGCATAGCAATCCGCGTCTTCTTGATTGAGAATACTAGCAGCCTTCAAAAGCTCTTTCCAGTTGCCTTCTTGCAAGAGAATATCACTCACACGTAGCACAAATTGGACTTCTGATTTCTTAAGGTCTGCGAATAAATCAAAAGGTTCATTGAAACTCGAAATCATTGGCAATTCTCTGGCTCCTTTAACAGGATACCCATTTCGCTTCAAGTATTCGATTTCCTCTTCATCGAAATCCGCACGTTTTGAAAACTGAATTTCAATGCCTTTTCTAAACCAAAATGCTTCTGTCCGTTCCTCTCCGACTACCTCATCTGACATGGTTACCAGTCGTTCAGAGAGTCTATAACGAACAAGTTCTTCTTCGTTTTTGAAGAATAATAAACGTAAATCTTGCTGTTCATCACGTTCAATTAAAAAGAAAAACTTCACTGCTCCTCGTTTATTCTGAAAAGCAAAGGCAGCATTTTTGAGTTCTGTTTGCTTTTTTACGAGCTTAAATAGCAACGGTATACTTTGGTACAATTCCTGACTCATATACACTACCCCAATCTTTCTTTTATTCATTTTTATTATACTACCTTTCACAT
>CAUPXN010000035.1:0-12612 GCA_963515505.1 uncultured Streptococcus sp. | reverse complement strand
TCAACGCCTTTTTCACGTGCATATTGACGAACTGAAGGCATTGCTAATACTAATTTACCAGGGTTGCTTGCTGCAGGAACTCCTGTTGGAGCTGCAGGTGCCGCTGGAGCTGCTGCTGGTGCTGGAGCTGCAGGTGCTGCTGGAGCCGCTGCTGCTGGTGCGTGAGAACCGCCTTCTGTTGCGATTTCAACGATTACATCACCAACGTGAGCTACTGTTCCTTCAGACACTAAAACTGCTGTAACAGTTCCAGCTACTGGAGAAGGAATAGATTCTACTGATTTGTCGTTTTGTACTTCGAATAAAATGTCATCTTCAGCAATCTTGTCGCCTACTTTGATGTCGATTTTAACGATTTCACCTTCTGCAATTCCTTCACCGATGTCAGGTAATTTGAATTGGAAAGTGCTTGATGCTGCTGGTGCAGCTGGTGCAGGTGCTGCCGCTGGTGCTGCTGGTGCAGATGCTTCTGCTGGGCCAGAACCATCGTCGATAACTACGATGATGTCGCCTACGCGAGCTACAGTACCTTCTTGAACTTTAACTTCTAATACTTTACCACTTACTGGAGAAGGAATTTCTTCTACAGATTTGTCGTTTTGTACTTCGAATAAAATATCATCTTCTTGAATTGTATCTCCGACTTTAATGTCGATTTTTACGATTTCGCCTTCTGCGATACCTTCACCGATATCAGGCATTTTAAATTGGAAAGCCATGCTTGTACATCCCTTCTTAATTTTAATAAAACTCTAAAGAGCACACTCATATGAGAGGCTCTTTAGAAATGAAAATTGTTGAATTAGAAGTTCACTGTTTCGCGAACTTTAGCTTCAATATCGCTAGCATTTGGTAACCAGTCGTTTTCTGCTTGACCAAATGGGAAGATTGTATCTGGAGCTGCAACACGTCCGATTGGAGCTTCTAAGTTTAAGATTGCGCGTTCAGCAATTTCAGACATAACCATTGCGCCGATACCAGCTTGACGTTGTGCTTCTTGAACAACAACTACGCGACCAGTTTTTTCAACTGATGCTAAGATTGTGTCTAAGTCTAATGGAGAAACAGTACGTAAGTCGATAACTTCTACTGAGATTCCTTCTTTTTCTAAGTTCTCAGCAGCTTTAACAGCTTCACGAACCATTGCACCGTAAGTAATTACAGAAACATCTTTACCTTCACGAGTTACTGCAGCTACTCCTAGAGGAACTGTGTATTCTCCTTCTGGAACTTCTTCACGGAATGAACGGTATAGTTTCATGTGCTCTAAGTAAACAACTGGGTCGTTGTCACGAATAGCAGAGATTAATAACCCTTTTGCATCGTATGGGTTTGAAGGGATAACCACTTTCAAACCTGGTGATTGAGCTACTAAACCTTCTAAGTTATCTGAGTGTAATTCTGGAGTATGTACCCCTCCACCCATTGGCGAACGGAATACGATAGGCATTTGACGAGTTCCACCCATACGGTAACGTGTACGAGCTGCTTGAGCTACCACGCTATCCATTACTTCGAATACGAATCCGAAGAATTGGATTTCAGGAACTGGACGGTAACCTTCTAAAGCTAAACCGATTGCTAAACCACCGATACCAGATTCTGCTAAAGGAGTATTGAAAACGCGGTCTTCACCGAATTCATCTTGAAGTCCTTGAGTTGCACGGAAAACCCCACCGTTTTTACCAACGTCTTCCCCGAAAATTAGGACATTTTCATCACGTTTTAATTCAACAGCCAATGCATCAGTGATGGCTTGAATCATTGTCATTTGTGCCATAATTATTTATTCTCCTTTGCTTTAAAGTGTTCGATTTGTTCTTTAATAACGTTTGTTGGTTCTTCAAACATTGTTTCTAAGAAGAATGAAACTTTTTGTTTAGGTTGTTTGTCAGCCTCTTTAATCGCTTCTTTGATTTCTTCTTTAGTTGCTTCGATTACTTCGTTTTCTTTTTCTTCTGACCATAAGCCTTTAGCTGTTAGGTAGTTACGGAAACGAATTAATGGATCTTTCTTAGCCCATTCATCTTGAATTCCTTCTGGTTGGTAACGAGTTGGGTCGTCACCTGATAATGTATGAGGACCATAACGGAAGCAGATTGTTTCGATTAACACAGGACCGTTTCCAGCAACTGCGTATTCACGAGCTTTTTTAGTTACAGCGTAAACTGCTAATGGGTCCATACCATCCACTTGGATACCAGGGATACCAGCAGCAACTGCTTTTTGAGCTAATGTTGGAGCAGCTGTTTGTAACTCACGAGGAGTTGAAATTGCCCAACCGTTGTTTTGAATGAAGAAGATAGCAGGTGATTTGTAAGCACCAGCGTAGTTAATACCTTCATAGAAGTCCCCTTGTGAAGATCCTCCATCACCAGTATAAGTCACTGCAACATTCTTCTTACCACGTTTTTGTAAACCTAATGCAACACCTGCTGCTTGAACATATTGTGCACCGATAATGATTTGTGGTGGTAAAGCTTTTAATGATTCTGGGTACATGTTACCTGCAACATGTCCACGAGACCATAAGAATGCTTGTGATAATGGTAAACCGTGTTTTACTAATTGAGGTACATCACGGTAACCAGGTAAAAGAACGTCTTCTTTTTCAATTGCTTTAATTGAAGCTAATTGTGAAGCTTCTTGTCCAGCTGTTGGAGCGTAGAAACCTAAACGTCCTTGACGGTTTAATGCAGTTGAACGTTCGTGTAAGATACGTGACCATACCATGTCAGTCATTAATTGAACTAATTCGTCATCAGACAAATCTGGTACTAAGTCAGGATTTACAACATTTCCTTCTGCGTCTAACACTTGAACCATTTCGAAGTTCGTGTTATTTGGTGTGAAAAGTGCATCGAGATTGAATTTTTTCTTCGTTGCCATACTTCTTTTTTCCCCTTTTCTATAAGAAATTGTGCTTAACAGACAAAACAGGTAGTTAGAACTGTACTATTCCCTCTGCTATCGTATAATAATTTAACAAACTTTTGTGAAATATGCAAGCAAAGAAGACTTTATAGAGCGTTTTTGTTAACTTTGTGAAAAAACTACCACTATCTTACTCTAAATAAAGTCTTCTTTTATTCTTATTTGTTCAATCAATTTTCTGTTTTCACATTTTTTCAGTAAATGAATTCTTGATTTTCACAATAAAACTGTACTAGTCTGTTGATGAAAACTGTACTAATATTTTAAAACAGTTTTAATTGTTTATAGAGTCTATTTGTATTTTCTAGATGAGAAACTGTGAGTCCTATCAGTCTTATCGGGCGTTCTTCCATCATTTCCTCAAATAACTGCAGTGCAATAGAATAGATTTCATCTTGTTTATTCAAATAATCACGCATTGTAACACTCTTCGTCATTGTATTAAATTCCGAATCTCTTAACTTCAGCGTGACGGTTCTACAAGCCAAACTTCTCTTCTTCAACATTCCTTCTAATTCTTCTGCAAACTCCTCCAGGTATCCAGTTAAAATACCATGGTCGGTTGTATCTTTAATTAATGTCCGTTCGGTTCCAATCGATTTACGTTCCCGGTGAAGCGTCAGTTGGTCGTTAGACTCCCCACGCACTTGTAGGTATAATCGTGGGCCAAGGTTGCCAAACTTCTTCTCGAGTACTTCCTTAGATAATGGGAAGAGATCTTCTCCTGTTAGAATGCCCGCTTGTTTCAATTTCTCTGCGCTCACTTTTCCTACTCCATAGAAATCTTCAATAGGAATTGTCCGAATAAACTCTTTAGCATTTTCTGGTGTAATGACGGTCACTCCAGAAGGCTTATTATAACCTGATGCCATTTTCGCGAGAAACTTATTAAAGGACACGCCAACGGAACAAGTTAATCCGACCTTCTCATAGACATCCTTTTGAATCGCGTGTGCAATCATGGTCGCAGACGTCATCCCTTTTTTATTATCTGTGACATCTAAATAAGCTTCATCAATCGAGAGTGGTTCTATTAAATCTGTGTAGGCCCGAAACACTTCATGCACCTGAGCAGAAACTTCTTTATACAAATCATATCGTCCAGGCGTAAGGATAGCTTGTGGACAGAGTTTCATCGCTTTTGCTGTAGGCATCGCAGAACGCACGCCAAAAGCCCTCGCCTCGTATGAACAAGTAGACACCACACCGCGATGGTTTGGTTTCCCACCGACAATTACAGGCTTTCCTCTCCATTCGGGATGCTCCCTTTGTTCCACTGATGCGAAAAACGCATCCATATCGACATGTAAAATCTTTCGCATCTATCCTTCTCCATTTCGAACGTTTGTTCTTATTTTATCGTTTATATAGAATAATTCAAAAAGGAATGCTCATCAAAGAAAAAAAGCTAAACCATATCGTTTAGCTTTCATAATATCTATTTATTTTTATTATTCTTTTCTTTGATTTTCACATAGATGATAAAACCAACAGTCGAAACCAAACAACAATTCCCAATGATGTAATAAATATCATATCCGGTCAATCCGGTCATTACTAATTCTAGTGATTCTTTTTTCGTAACGAACTCACTAATTGAAAATCCATGTTGAACTTCAGCTGCTTCAACGACAGCATTCCTTAGATAAAATCCTAAAAGGAATAAACTAAGTGAAACAATATAAAATAATTTACTTTTTAATTTCATTTTCATCCCCCTATTTCCCACTTCTTTTCTATAATTAGATAGTATCCTTTTCTTTAGACAATTCAATCCTATAAAAAGCTTTTATACTAAAGAGACATAATCTTCATGGCTTATAAAAGCTTGAATCAATTAGAGTCTCCAATCAATTGGCGTTTGACCCGTTTCCTCTAAAAATGCATTTGCTTTGCTAAATGGTTTACTTCCAAAAAATCCTCTATATGCCGAAAGTGGACTTGGATGAACTGATTTTAGAACTACATGTTTAGGATTCGTAATTAATTTTTCCTTTTCTTGAGCAGGTCTTCCCCATAAAATAAAGACAATAGGATGCGACGCTTGGTTAAGCGAAGAGATAACAGCATCGGTAAAAGTCTCCCACCCTTGACCACGATGACTATTCGCTTCGTGTGCACGAACCGTCAACACGGTGTTCAAAAGCAACACGCCTTGCTTTGCCCAAGGGGTTAAATCCCCACTCTTTGCTACTGGAATCCCTAAGTCACTTTCAAGTTCCTTATAAATATTGAGTAATGACGGCGGTAATGCGATTCCTTTTTGAACAGAGAAACTAAGACCATGTGCTTGGTTATCGCCATGATAAGGATCTTGACCAAGAATAACTACTTTCACGTTATCAAATGGTGTCAGTTCCAAAGCCTTAAAGACATTCTCTGCAGCAGGAAAAACTTTATGTTGATTTCGCTCGCTTTGTTCAAAGGAACGTACTGCATGGAAATACTCTTTTTCCTTTTCTCCGCCAATGACATCATGCCATGTTGTCATAGAGTTTCCTCTTTTCTCTCGTAGATTTCAAACGTATGTGGATAAACATTTTTCTCGTCCACTTCTCCTTCGTGTGACTTCACTTTTACGAAATCGTCCCACGGAAAATCGGTTGGAAAATACGTATCCCCTTCAAATGTATGATGGATTCGTGTGCAATATAGCAGTTCTACATAGTCTTTTAGAAGGCGGTAGACTTCGGCACCACCACACACATAAATATCCTCGTGTTTGGCATCTTCAATAATCGCATCAATATCAGTCACAACTTCAGCGCCTGGCACTTCATAATCATCACTTCTGGTTAAAAGAATAGTTTGACGTCCTGGAAGCAAGCGACTCCCCATCCCTTCAAACGTCTTACGTCCCATGAGGATGGTTTGCCCCATTGTCACTTCTTTAAAGAATTTCAAATCATTCGGTAATCGCCAAGGAAGCGTATTGTCTTTCCCAACAAGTCCTTGTTCATCTTGAGCCCAAATATAAATTAACATCTGTCTCCTCCAATATTACACGGCAATCGGTGCTTTAATCGTTGGATGCGGATTGTATCCTTCTACAATCACATCATCAACATCGATTTCAAACATTGATTTTTCAGGATGTTTTAATACGAGTATTGGTAATTCTCTTTCTTCACGTGCTAATTGCGTTTCTACTTGTTCCATATGGTTTAAGTAGATGTGCGCATCACCTAATGTATGAACGAATTCACCCACTTCTAAGCCTACTTCATTTGCGATTAAATGTGTTAATAAAGCGTAACTTGCGATATTGAAAGGCACTCCTAGGAACACATCTGCACTACGTTGGTATAATTGGCAGCTTAATTTACCGTCAGCAACGTAGAATTGGAACATTGTGTGACATGGAGGAAGCGCCATGCTAGGTACATCTTCTGGATTCCATGCTGAAACAATCATACGACGAGAATCTGGAGAATTCTTCAATAAGTTCAGTAAGTCTGCGATTTGGTCAATCGTTTCACCCTTTGTTGTTTTCCAGTGACGCCACTGTGAACCGTAAATATTTCCAAGTTCACCGAATTCAGCCGCAAACGCATCATCCGTTAAAATTTTCTCACAGAAGTCCTTCTTCACTTCTTGGTATACTTCGTTAAACGCTTCGTCTTGCAAGCAGCGACGTCCAAAGTCTGTCATATCAGGACCAGTGTATTTTGGAGAAGAAACATAACGCTCAAACGCCCATTCGTCCCAAATGTGGTTGTTATGTTCTAATAAGTATTTGATATTAGTATCTCCGTGTAAGAACCATAGCAACTCGCTCTTAATTAAACCGAACGCCACACGTTTTGTTGTTAAAAGTGGAAATCCTTTTTGCAAGTCAAAACGCATTTGGTATCCGAACACACTCTTTGTACCTGTCCCAGTACGGTCTGTCTTAATCGTTCCTTCTTCTAAAATCTTTCTTAGTAAGTCTTTATATTGTTTCGTCATATCTGTTCCTTTCTTTAATTCCCTGCTAGTTCTGCTAAATATTCCCAACGCTCGTAAGCCGCACTTGCCGCTTCTTCCGTCTTGTCTAATTCCTCTTGTAATTCTTGTAGTTTTGCAAAATCTTGTGCATGAACACTCATTTCTTCTTGCAAGAATTCTAGTTTTTCTTCGAGTTCTTGAATAGTAGCTTCTATCGTCTCCCATTCTTTCTTCTCTTGATACGTCATCTTCTTAGCCGGAGCTGCTTTTGGAGCCTCCACTTTTGGCGCTTCTGCCTTAGGAGTTTCCACCGCAACTTTTGCTAGTGTTTTTTCTTGTTCTAAATACTCACTCATCGATCCGTAGAACAGTTCAGTTTGCCCTTCGCCTCGGATGACAAATAATTGATCCACCGTCTTATCTAAGAAGTAACGGTCATGCGATACGATAAGGACCGCTCCATTAAACGACTCTAGGAAATCTTCAAGCACGGTTAATGTATCGATATCCAAGTCGTTCGTTGGTTCGTCTAATAATAACACATTTGGTTTTGTCATTAATAAACGAAGTAAGTAGAGTCGTCTTCTCTCTCCACCAGACAATGTATGGATATAAGCCCCATGTAGATGTCTTGGGAATAAGAACGTCTCAAGTAGTTCTGAAATAGAAGCTACTTCTCCGTTTTCACGTTTAATTTCTTCCGCTTCTTCACGTAAATATTGAATGAGCTGTTTATCCATTGGAATATCTTCATCTTGTTGTTTGTAGTATGCGATTCGAACAGTCTCACCGACAACAAACTGGCCATTATCAAACGGAATCTGTCCAGCAATGGCGTTTAAGAAGGTTGATTTTCCAACACCATTTACTCCAGCAATTCCGACACGCGCTTGACTTTGAATAATCCAATCTAGATTCTTCACGATTTGTTGTCCATTAATTGAAAGACTGACATCTTCCATTTGGAAGACACGTTTCCCGATACGCGCTTGGTCGAATTCCATCACTAGCTTGTCGTTTGAAGTCGTCTGTTTCACATCTTTTTCTAACGCTTCAAAGCGATGAATACGAGCTTGTTGCTTCGTAGTACGAGCTTTAGCGCCTTGACGCATCCACTCTAATTCGCTTTGATATAATCGTTTTTGTTTCTGCGACATGCGAGCTGCGATTTGTTCTCGTTGACTTCGTTGCTCTAAGTACGACTCATAGTTTCCTTCATACGCTTCGATTCGCCCATTCACTAGTTCGAACATATGCGTTACCGCACGTTCTAAGAAGTAACGGTCGTGAGTCACGAGCATCATCGCACCTTTGTAATTGGCTAAATAACCTTCTAACCATTCGATGGCTTCTAAGTCTAAGTGGTTCGTTGGTTCATCGAGCAATAGTAAATCTGGTTCTTCCATTAATACTTTTGCAAGTCCCACACGCTTCTTCTGTCCACCAGAGAGCGTTCCAACTTTTTTCTGAATGTCTGTTAGTCCCATCTTTTGAAGAATAGTCTTAATTTGAACTTCCACTTGCCATCCATCGATTTCATTCATCTTTTGTTCTAAGACGCTGTATCGTTTTGTGAGGCTTTCTGAAGTTGGATTTTCGCGTAATTGTTCCACCACTTCTTCAAAGTCATGAACGACTTTTAATGTTGGATGGTCACCTTTATACAAGGCCTCAAAAATCGTATCTTCATCATCTAATTCTGGTTGCTGTGATAAGTATCCAATTCTGTAATCGTTAGACGTTGTGATGTCTCCTGATTCAGCAAAATCAACTCCTGCTAGAATGGATAACAATGTACTTTTACCGGTCCCATTTTGACCGATTAAACCTACGTGCTCACCTTCATTAATAATAAAGGACACGTCTTCTAATAATGATTTCGCACCATAAGATTTTTTCAAATGATCGACTCTAAAATCTTTCATGCAAACTCCTTTCAAGTCTCTTAATATAACCCTTGAATTTTCCCATTGTCATCAACACTAATTCCAAGTGCTGCTGGAACTTTAGGAAGCCCCGGCATTGTTAAAACTGTTCCCGTTAATGCGACAATAAATCCAGCACCTAGTTTTGGAATCAATGAACGAATCGTGATTTCAAAGTTTTCTGGACGTCCTTTTAACTTGGCGTTGTCTGAGAATGAATACGGTGTTTTCGCAATACATACATTTAAATGATTCCATCCAGCTTCTTCAATCTCTTTCAATTGTTCTAACGCTTCCGGGGTGTAATTTACCCTCGTGGCTCCATAAATATTCTTAGCGACTGCATCGATTTTTTCTTGAATCGGTTGGTTCTCTTTATAAGTTGGATGAAAAGCAGCTTTGCCACTTTCACAGAGTTCAACAACTTTCTGTGCTAATTCAATACCGCCCTTGGAACCTTTTTCCCATACAGCGGTCATGATACAAGGAACTCCAAACTCCTGACAAAGCGATGCAAAGAGTTCTTGTTCTGCTTTTGTATCCGTTATAAATTCATTCAGCGCTACCACTACAGGTAAGCCATACTGTTGAACATTCTCAATATGTTTCGCTACGTTCTTAAATCCTTCGCGAACCGCTTCAAGCGATTCTCCTTGCGCTAACTCTTCAAGAGATAATCCGCCATGCATCTTCGTTGAACGAATGGTTGCTACGACTACAACTGCATCCGGACTCTTTCCAAGAACAGGCACCTTAATATCCAGGAACTTCTGAGCACCAAGGTCGGCCCCAAAACCTGCTTCTGTCACAGTATAATCTGCCAATGTTAAGGCCATTTTCGTCGCGATAACACTATTACATCCATGCGCAATATTGGCAAATGGTCCGCCATGAACAATGGCTGGCGTTTCTTCTAAAGTTTGAACAAGGTTTGGCTTCACGGCTTCTTTCATAAGGGCCGTAATAGCTCCTTCTACTTGTAAATCCGCTACTGTCACTGGTTTCCCATTCACATCAAACGCCACTAAAATTTGCGATACACGATGCTGCAAGTCTTTTAAGTCACTCGCTAAACAAAGCACCGCCATCATTTCGGTTGCAACCGTAATATCAAAACCGTCCTTGCGAGGAACCCCATTAATCGGACCACCAAGACCAATTTCAATTTGGCGTAACGAACGGTCATTCAAATCGAGCGCTCGTTTCCACAAAATGCGGCTTGTATCGATTTGTAGCTCATTTCCTTGGTGAATGTGATTGTCAATGATAGCAGACAATAGATTTGTCGCAGTCGTCAAGGCGTGCATGTCTCCCGTGAAATGCAAATTGATTTCTTCCATCGGAACGACTTGCGCATATCCTCCACCTGTGGCACCACCTTTAAGTCCAAGAGTCGGTCCTAGAGATGGTTCACGTAGCGCAATAGCTGTTTTCTTTCCAATCGCTGTTAGTGCGTCTCCTAAACCAACTGTTACAGTAGACTTTCCTTCTCCAGCAGGAGTCGGGTTCATTGATGTGACTAAAATGAGTTTCCCAAAATTATTTGGGTTATGAATGTCATTCTTATCAATCTTTGCCTTGTATTTTCCATAAGGCTCTACTTCTTCAGGCGTTAAATTGAGTTTCTCAGCAATGACCGAAATAGGTTGCATTTGGTTTTCTTGTGCAATTTCAATATCTGTTTTCATGACGTCACCTCGCTTCATGCATTTTCGTTTTATTATACCATAATTTAGCGTAAAAAAAGAACAGTAGCTTGATACTACTGCTCTACTCGATTTTGAACTTTATTTTTAAACATATAATACGCAATCATGAGGGGCACCATCGATCCAAACCATGCCATTGGGTTCGCAACCGTTGCTCCAACGAATCCATACATATTTGATAGAACGACCGCTGCTACAGAACGCATGATGAGTTCCATAATTCCAGCCAAGGTCGGTGTGAAAGTTTTCCCTACTCCTTGTAAGGTGTAACGATAAATAAAGAGTAATGAAAGGAAACTATATGTTGTCCCGTTTGTAAGGAAGAATAGTCGCCCTAATTCAACGACCTCCTCATGCCCTTCTCCAACGAAAGCGCGAATAAGAATCGGGCTAAAGAGATTTAAAATAATCCCAATGCTAATCGCAAATGTTAAAGATAACTTGATACATTCACGCACGCCAAGCCAAATACGATCATATTTCTTTGCACCATAGTTTTGCGCAGAATACGTCGCCATCGTCACCCCAAAAGACATCATCGGAAGAATCGCTAACTGGTCAATCTTTTGCGCTGCCGTATGCGCCGCAACCGAAGTCGGTCCTAATTGATTCAATGCGATTTGAACCATAATTGTTCCAATGGCAATAATCGATGCTTGGAATGCCATCGGAAATGAAATACGACAATGTTCTCTAATATTTTGTTTCGTCGCTACTAGGTCAGCTCTTGTTAATCTTAACACTGGAATTTTCTTCCAAATATAAACCACGCAGGCTACAGCTGAGAAGATTTGAGAAAGAACCGTTGCATATCCTGCTCCTTCAACTCCCATTCCAAAGACTGCAATGAAGAGAATATCCAGAACGATATTCATCACACAAGCCATTACAAGGAAATACAATGGTGTTTTTGCATCTCCGATAGAACGGAAAATATTGGATAGTAAATTATAGGCCATCGACGAGAAAATACCGCCAAAAATGACGATTAAATAATCATAGGCCCCATCAATAATCTCGGATGGTGTCTGCATGATTTCCAGAATTTGACGACAGAAAATCATACTTAGGGCGGTTAACACAATCGCTGTAGCAATCGAAATTAAAATAGAAACATAAAAACTATGCTTCACGCCTTTATAGTCCTTGGCGCCAAACCGTTGTGCTAACGGAATTGCAAGACCAGCTGTTAACCCTGTTGCAAAACCGATAATTAGAAACACAATACTTCCTGTAGAACCAACCGCGGCTAACGCATGCACACCAATCGTTCGACCTACAATAAAAGTATCGGCCATATTATATAATTGCTGGAACAAGTTACCGATTAGCAGTGGGATTGTAAAATTCCAAATCAGTTTTAACGGTTTTCCACTTGTCATATCTTTTGCCATCAGACACCCTCCTCTTCAAAAAATTAGCAAGTAATAGTATAAAACATTCAAATGAAAATGAACAGTAGTTTTGAAAAATTTCTTTTAAGAAAACGTCTTCTATGCTAAAATAGGACTGAAAAGAGGCGAATGTTATGGCAGATTTTGATAAAAATAGAATTGCAAAAATGCAACAATACTTAACAGATGTAACAGACCCTGAATTTAAAGGGAGCGCCACCGACAGAAATGTCGCAATGGCCGAATTATTCAATTACTATCATTCCGATTGGAAAGCTGATGCAAGTCACTTCGTTGATCAAAACCTAGAGCTTTTCGACGACGAAAAAATGCAAATGCTCTTTAGAAACTCCAACGCGGGACGCAAATCCCCACACACCATCATCCGACAAGAATCAAAGAGTAAATATAAGAGACCTATGCGCCCGGGTGAAGACTAGGCAGAAAGACAGAAGTAAGGAAAAGACTCGCAGTGCGAGTCTTTTCTACTTCGTAGTCTTTCGCCCGCAAAGTTTATTAGACTTTCTTGTATCGCGAGCGATGAAAAGAAAGTCAATAAACCACTGCGCGATGTGAGCCCCACTTAACTCACTACTTCTAAGTCAAACCACATCCCCTTGAATGCACCATGAAAATTATCATATATGATAATTTCACCATACGTATTTATCTGACAGAATTTATTTTATTGCACAAAAAAATCCCCACATCTGTGGGGATTTT
>CAUPXN010000034.1:0-12985 GCA_963515505.1 uncultured Streptococcus sp. | reverse complement strand
TTTTTCCTTGCGAAGCACCTTGTTCTTCTTCAAGGCTTGCTCATGCTTCAAGTCTTTGAGCGCCGTTTTCTTCTCAATCATCTCATGCTCTTTAACGGTACTTTGCTTACTTCTTAATTGAAGTTCACGAATTTCAGATAAAATCTTATCCGCATCATCTTGGCTCTGTTCAATTAACGTATTCGCACGTTCTTTCGCTTCTTCTAAGAGACGCGCTTTATTCGCTTGGAATTGTTCCGTTTCGCGTTGTAAGTCCTCAAGTAACTGCGTACTTAATTCTAACTGATGACGCATCTTATCGGCATCACGCTGCGCACGGCGACGTTTTTGCTCCAAGTCACTAATCATCGCATTCAAGTCTTGGTCTTCTTCAGATAGAAGTCCGCGCGCTTGGTCGATAATGATACTTGGTAATCCTAGACGTTTTGAAATATCAAAGGCATTACTACGCCCTGGTACGCCAAGTAAGAGTTGGTATGTTGGTTGAAGGGTATCCCCATCAAATTCCATACTCGCATTAATCGTTTTAGGACGGTCATAACCGTATGCCTTTAACTCAGGATAGTGGGTTGAGGCAATCACATAACTTTGCTTACTTGCAATATAATCGAGAATCGCAATCGCAAGAGATGAGCCTTCTTGTGGGTCAGTCCCTGACCCGATTTCGTCGATTAAAAGCAAGCTCTTATCATTAATTTGTTTCAAGATAGAGACGATATTCGACATATGAGACGAGAATGTCGATAGATTTTGCTCAATCGATTGTTCATCTCCGATATCCGCAAAAATCTCTGTAAAGACTCCCACTCGGCTATTTTCACCCGCAGGAATATAGAGCCCCATCTGTGCCATCAATTGAATCACACCGACCGTCTTCAAGAGAATGGTCTTCCCACCCGTATTCGGCCCTGTAATGACAATCGCTTGATACTCTTCTCCAAGAATAATATCGTTTGCCACAGCCTTCTCACGCTCTAAAAGTGGATGCCACGCTTGCCAGAGGGCTACGTAATTATTAACGTCGATAATCGGCTCTGTTGCTCTCAATTCATGAGCGTACAGAGCTTTTGCATTCACTACGTCCAAGCGTGCCAATACATAATGGTTTTGATGCAATGAATTCGTATATGGCATGAGTTTTTGAGACAATTCCCAAAGAATACGTTCTACTTCACGCTTCTCTTGGATTTGATATTCACGAAGCTTGTTGTTTAAATTCACGACCGCTTGTGGCTCCATAAAGAGCGTTTGACCCGTCGAACTTTGGTCATGGACCGTTCCGCCAAAAACTGATTTATACTCTGCTTTTACAGGAAGTACATAACGGTCATTACGAATCGTGATAATCGTATCGCTTAAATATTGCGCATTCTTTCCTGTGAGGTATTGATCCATTTGACGGCGAATATCTTGTTCCGTCTTTTGAATCCCTACACGAACCCCGTGTAAAGTTGGCGATGCGCTATCTAAAACATACCCATCTTCACGAATCGAAGCTTCTAATTCGCTTGTCACCTCTGGAATACTTTCGAGTTTTTCGACAAGACGTGGGACACGTTTTAATAAGATTTCCTCTTCTTCGACTTTTTCAAAGAAACGCTCAACCTCATGCGTTGTCGTTAAGACTCGTAAAATATCACTTAATTCGCGTCCATTCAGCCCTGCTTCTAGCTCTAGACGTTTCAAGGCAAAACTAATATCTTTCAATCGTGGAATTGGAATTCCTTGTTTGAGACGGAGTAACTCCACCCCATCTGTTGTTTCTTCAATCTTATTTTGAATGGCCTTTGCCTCGACTTCAATCGGAAGTTCCTTAATCATTTGTTTTCCTTTTTCGGAAGTCGCATATTCGGCCAGTTGTGTTCTAATTTTTGAAAATTCTAAAACCTTTTCGATTTTCGAATTCATAACAGTCCTTCTTTCTTAAAAAACGTGGAACAAGTTTGTTCCACGCTTCGAGGTTTTATTTAGGTAATAACCAACTTGAAACGATTTGCGTCACAATTGGTGTTTTCGTGATGATGAAGTTTGGCAATCCACCTTCGATAATTTTTTGTGCCGGTGCCAGTGGAATCATCGCCACTGCGTATAATACAAAGTATATGAATAAGTAGTTCATCAGGAATCCCAGTGCCGCCCCACCGATTGTATTGAATTGTTTCAATAGCGGTAAGAATGTTAATTCGCTTGCGACATATCCAAGGAATCGAACCACTAACCATCCAAGAATCATGATGACTAGGAATGCAACCAATTTATAAAATGATTGGTCGAGTGCCATCGCTTGGGCTTCTGTGAAAATCGCTAAGTGATTTCCAGGAATGTATGATGGATATGGGATGTACACCGATAAAAACTTCGCGAGCCCTTCGTAAGTGAACATCGCAACTAGGAATGTGATGAAGTATCCTGCGATATACACGAGTTCTAAAGGTAATCCTCGGCGCATTCCGGTATACACACCAACTAATAAATAAAATAAAATAATTAACGTTACCATTGAAACCTACCTTCTCAACAAATCTTGTTGTAATTCAATTGTTTTTCTAATTCTTGTTTTCTAGTTGCATCAATCGAAGGGCGTTTATGTTGAACGGAGCGCAATTCTTTTTCCAACTGCTCTACACGTTTCTTCAATGCGACCACTTCTTCTTGCTTTTCAAATTGATTTGAGATGGCGTTGATGGCTGCAAGAAGCGCCACTTCTTCCGTCGACAATTTGTCAGATACTCGAGTGATTTGATCTAATTGTTCTTGTAAGACACGCACAATACTTTGCATTTCTTGTTGCGACTTACGACCAATAATCGTATAAGATTTCCCTGAAATCGTTGCTTTTACTCTTGTTTTTGGTTGATTCACAAAAGACCCTCTCACTTTCTCCATAATATCACCTTATTTTACCATTTTTCATTTAAAAAATACACTAATAATCCACTTTTTTAGAGAGTGGACGGATGAAATTTGTCATGGTATGCTAAAAAGAAAAGGGGGAACGACATGAATTCATTAACTTTAATTTTATCAGCTGAGCAAATTGCAACCCTTGGAGCAACCTACGCTTCATACACGCAATCTCCTCCACCACACGCAACATTGCGTCTAAAGGTCGATGGTTTATCGATTACGGCCTATAAATCAGGCAAGGTTCTCTTCCAAGGAAAAGGCATCGAAGACTTTATCCAAAAGAACCACCTCGAACAATCGATCGCCGCAGCTTCAAAGAAAGCTCTCGAAGACTCTACTCTTCCAGAAGGCTTTGCGACTTGGAGCGTTATCGGAAGCGATGAGGTCGGAAACGGCGCATACTTTGGCCCACTGACGGTTGCGGCAGCCTATGTTTCCAAAGAAAACATTGCCACACTAAAAGCGATGGGTGTTCGCGATTCAAAAGACATGACGGACGACCAAATTAAGGCACTCGTTCCAAAAATCAAAGAAGCTGTGCCTTATAAATTACTCACACTTTGGCCTAAAAAATATAACGAAGTCCAACAAGTGAAAAATCTAAACGAGATGAAAGCTCTGCTTCATAACCAAGCTCTCCGTCTCTTAACCGAAAAACTCGCTCCTGAGGCTCCAGAAGCGTACTTAATCGACCAATTCTGTAAACCAGACTTGTATTATCGTTATCTCAAAGGCCAAGACCTTGTCGATAAGAAGAAAACCTACTTTATTACAAAAGGCGAAAGCCATCATATCGCAGTTGCGGCAGCATCCATGATTGCCAGATGCGCCTTTCTCGATGGCTTAGACTCTCTAAGCACTGAATACGGATATGAACTCCCAAGCGGTGCCGGAGCCAACGTCGACAAAGCAGCAGCCACTATTTTAAAACACGGCGGCATGGAACTCCTCGGCAAAGTGGCTAAACTCCACTTCGCCAACACCGAAAAAGCTAAAAAGTTAAAATAGTTTTTCTCTTCCAAAATGAGGTTAGATAGGCTCTTCGCAGATTTCCAAAAACACTTCTAATCGATAGGAAGGTTTTTTCTTATGTATCAAGTTTATAAATGATTACGGAGAATCTTGTGGATTTTATTGTAGCAGTAACGTGAAAAAGCAAAAAATGCGAATTAAAGGGAGTTAGGAATTTATTCCTTACTCCCTTTTTGAGGCTTTTTAGGCGCAAGACCAAGGCTTGCGCCGGTGCAACGTTACAGCTACAATAAAAGAATCCGCAAGGATTCGAAGTAATCATTTATCTATATTAAAGAGCATATCAGAAGCAACATAAGAAACACTTTTACTAGCACACAAACAACAAACACCTTCCTATCAAGTAGGAAGGTGTTTTTGGTTAATCTTTCATAATGCGCTTGATAATCTGCGACACGCCTATCCAACCGAGTGCGATAATCAAAAGAATGATCGCCCATCCGTGTCTAAACTCCGTAAACGGAATCTGCACATTCATCCCAAAGAATCCCGTCACAATATCCGGAATCGTCATTAAAATCGAGATGCCCGTTAAGAATTTCATCGTGTCGTTCAAGTTATTATTCAATACATTGTTATACGTGTTTGCGATTTGATGCAAGATTTGAAGATGCAAATCCGTCATCTCTACTAATTGATTCGCTTCGATGATGTTATCTTCCAACTGCTCTCTTTCAGAATCATCGAGCTCCTTGAAGGCTTGTTGCGTCTTCAGTTGCTCTAGTACAACCGCATTTTGCTTCGTTGCTGAAACTAAATACATTCCCTCAATCTCCATGTCGGACAAACGGAATAAGTTATCCTTTGTCGTTTTCTTTCGAAGCAATTTACTAATTTTTTGTTGTTCTTTATTTAATGTCTCAAGAATTGGAAAATAGTTTTCCGAAATTGTAAATAAACTATGCAATAAGAAATTAAATACACTCCAATGCATATTTTCTTCCAGCTCTTCACGAATTTGATCAATAATATATTCATTTTGCTCATTGGAAATCGTAACGATTTGATTTTGCCGTACGATAAACGTCAACGGAATCGTATCGTAATGATTCTCTTCGCGTGATAAGTTAAGGACATTATAAATGACCACCAATGTCTTCGTTCGGCGATTATACTCCATATGCGCGCGTTCGTTTTTGTCAAGCGCGTATTCAATCATTTCGTCATCGATTTCGTATGTATCGTAAATGGATGAATATTCACTGATTAAATCTGAATTAATGTTAATCCATGTGTTGTTTTCGCCAAAATGCATGACTGCCATTTAAATCCCTCCTTCAACTAGAATGCTGTATTAGTATACCATAAATACCGCTAAACCTTCTATTCATAGGAAATAAAAACACGCAACTCTTCTTTATTAAAGAGTTACGTGTTTAAAACTTCTATTGTTCAACAGTTGTAGTTTCTACCGTAGTAGCGGCTTCTGTTGTAGCCGTTGTTTCTTCTGTTGTCTCTACAGAAGCTGTCGTACTTTCTGTAGTTTCTGTTGTTTCTGTCGTTTCGCTTTGTGTCGTTGTTGTTTCTTCGGATGGTTTTTCCTCTGAAGGTTTCACATCTAGGATAGAGCTCTTCGGAGTGCTGTTATCTTTATCCGATTCATCCAGCGCCATTTCAGCGAAGTCTTTAGCCTCTTGGAAAATGCTTTGTTCTTCCTCAGAAGCAGGCGTTAAAATTTCTTTTAGATTCTTTCCGATTGTTGCATCGACTTTACCATCGAATTTCGCATGAGATTCCTTAATCGCTAATTTTGCACGATAAGACTCGATAATGAGTGATTCAACAGGTGTTGTCGCAAAGTTTAATCGTGAACCCATATAACGTTTAATGAGGCTTGCCACTTCTTCACGAAGCGATGCTGGCAATTCTTGGTCTAAAACGTGTTGTGTTAAGAAGTATAAGTAACGCATTCCTTCGATACTAATACGGTCGTTGGCATCACGTAATGCTTGAACCAATGCACGAATCGCGTTTACTTGTTCTTCTTTATTAGATTCACGCGCTTTTGAAGCTAAGTCTTTCAACTCATCCGCTGTCACGCCGTAGTCTTGTAAGTTCAACTCACCAACCATGCGTACCGTTTCTTCGTGGGTCGCGTTCATCTTTTGTTCTTCAGGTGTTACTTCTTCAGCAGCAACTGCCTCGTGGTTAATGGTTTGTGCCTCGAAGCGTTCCAATCCTTTGACGAATCCTTCTGTTGAGTTTCCTTTTAGTTGTACTTGTTCTTTGTATTCGTTCAAGGCTACTAAAATACGGTTCAATGTTACAGGATCGTCTTTGTATTTTTCGCTGGCATGAGCTTTCACTTCGTCAATTTTGGCAAAAACAGTCTCCAAATTCACATCTCCTGCCACAAATGGAGGAACGATAACTGGAAGTTTATTTTTCTCATAGGCTTCGACGCCGTCTTTATTGACGATATTCATTGAGTGACTATGGTCGCCGTGAGGAATATCGAAACGTCCATTTACAATGCGAATCGCTGTACGAGAAATGCCCATACGTCTTGCGATTAAATCAATCTCTTGGGATAGTCGCACTTCTGCAGGAATCGATGGGTCAGAATTTGGCACTTCGAATCGTTTCAATGGAATCACCCAAGGATGGATATGGTTTTTATCTTGCCCTTGTTCCATATTTTGGAAAGCAAATACTTTACCAACATATTCTCCTTGATCGTTTGTCACAGACTCGAACTTAATCGTATCTCGTTCCACGCCGTAAGCATACACGATATAGTCTAAATACTTTTGAATCTCTGGCGATTGCAATGTCCACTCTTCCGCTTGTGGTGTTGCAATATCTGCTGCTGGAGGCGTTACAGGCTGAGCGCTTGCTGTACTTGGTCTTGTTGGTGTAACGGCACCGATTGTACTTGCCACTCCTGTGTTGCTTCCACCAGTCGATGGTCTTGAAATTGGTTCATCGTCAAAGGCGAAAGAAGCACTGCCGTCTCCACAGTCTAACACATCGTGGAAATGGTCTCCATGTGGAATACGTATTAATTTACAACTTCTCTTCTTGCCGTTTTCATCTTCTCTAGTCACTGTTTGTGCGTTTGCTAATTGTGAACGGTAGATAAAGTGAAAGTGGTCGCCGTGTCGAACGACAAATCCTAATTCATTTTCACTCACGATATCATTTGGATTGAAGACGTAATTGTCTTCTACTGTACTTGTTGTCGCACCTGGTTTTTTCTGTTCATAAATCGCATCTGCTGGTGGCGCACCATATACAAAGTGATAATGATCGCCGTGTTTTTTCAAATATCCATTCTCAAAGACTTCTCCAACAATTGTCTTTGGTTTATTATCTTTAATTTCTTTGGCAGCCTGTTCGTATTTCGCCATACGCTCAGCATCAATCGTTGTCTCCTCAGTTGTTGTCTCCGTTGTTTGGGCTTGTTGCTGAGATAATACGGCACCTGATGCAAATAGCAAACCTAGCGCAACTGCCCCTCCTAAAATAACCTTTTCTTTCTTGTTCATAATTCTCTCACTTTCTAAATCGTAAGTTTTACGTTTTAGAGTATACTCTTTGATAGAACCCTTGTCAACAAAATTCTTCAAAAATTTTTCAAACCCAAAAAAAGCCTTCCCAAACACTGTTGGAAAGGCTCAATATTAAGCTTCTACTAATGAACTTAAAAGGTAGGCATCGACTAACTGTTGTGTTGCTTCAACCGAATCAAGATGCGTTCTTTCATAAGAGTGGCTTGATTCAATTCCAGCACCGAGTAAGGCATGTTTCACTTCCGCTCCAGCACGCATCGCTGCTGAGGCATCACTACCATAATAAGGATAAATATCTAATTTAAATGGAATGTTCTTTTCCTTACATAGAGATACAAGATGTTGACGGAAATCAAAATTATATGGGCCAGAACCGTCTTTCACGCAAACAGAAACGGTGTATTCGTCTGTTTGTTGGTCATCCCCCATCGCCCCCATATCCACGGCTAAGAATTCGACCGTTTTTTCTGGAATGCTACTGTTGGCTCCTGTTCCAGTTTCTTCAATACAACTAAACATGAAGTGTGTTGTCACTGGCAACGTGATTCCTTCTGATTTGTATTTCTTTAATAAGGTTAATAAAATTGCGGCACTCACTTTATCGTCTAGGAAACGGCTCTTAATGAATCCTGTTGGTGTGATAATAAAACGTGGATCAAAAGATACAAAGTCCCCTACTTCGATTCCTAATGCACGCGTTTCGGCTTCGTTTGTCACTTTCGCATCCAAACGAACTTCCATATTGTCTTGACTACGCTCTACCGTTCCCGCTTCACGGTATACGTGTACACTTGTTTGATGTAACAGAATTGTTCCTGAAACAGTCGTTCCATTGCTAGCAACGTGAACCGTACAGTTTTCTCCTTCAATCATATTCCAAGCAAATCCACCAATACGGTCGAGTTTTAAGCGCCCATCTGGTTTTACCGCACGAACAATCGCCCCAAGTGTATCGATATGCGCTGTTACGACGCGCTGTTTTTCGTCCATTGCTCCAGGTACTGTTACAACCACTAATCCTTTTGCTGTACGTGTTGGCTCATATCCCATATCTGTTAAGACATCGATTAAATAATCCTGCACATCTCTGGTGTAGCCAGTTGGTGACGGAATTGCCACAAGTTCTTTCAAGAAGTTTACAGTTTGATTCATACTTTTTCCTCCATTTCACTGTAAGATTAGTATAGCACATTGCTGTTAAAATCAAACTGTTAGCAATTGTCAACCTTCATTAGCAACCATTTTTGTAAAAAGGCTTGCATATTAGAATTATTAGTTTTATAATATATGTATATTACAAATTGAAAGGATGTATTTCATGAAAAAAGCAATGAAATTATTCGCTGTGTTATTTACAGCATTATTCGTACTATTAGGATGTGCGAAAGAAGAAACTGCAACATTCGAACTCAAGAATGGTCAGCACACTTCAACATTAACTTATTACTATAAAGGAGACTTCGTAACGAAGCAAACTGTTGAATCGAAATACGTTATTTCTGAGTTACCAATTTCTGAAGACGAAGCTATGGAAGAGCTTAAAGAAGAAAATGAGGAATACACTGCAATCAAAGGGATTACTGCTACTCTAGAATCGAAAGACGGAGTGATTACTCAACTTGTAACGATTGACTATTCAGTAGCTAAATTGGAAGATCTGAAAAAAGCTTTCCCAGACTCTTTCTCAGGAGATGGTAATGTAGTAAGTTTCGAAGCTTCAAGAGAATTGATTGAAAAAGCTGGGTATAAAGAAAAGAAATAATTAAACAAAGAAGACCGGTAAAGCTCTCTCTTTCCGGTTTTACGATACATAACAAAAAGTTATGAGTATATTACAAACCAAAAGGATGAAGTGCATGAAAAAAGCAATGAAATTATTCGCTGTGTTATTTACAGCATTATTCGTACTATTAGGATGTGCGAAAGAAGAAACCGCTACATTCGAACTAAAAAATGAAGCTATTGTTTCTACTTTAGTTTATTACTATAAAGGAGACGTTGTTACTAAACAAACAGCAAAATCTGAGGTTGATTTGAAAAAACTTCCACTTTCTGAAGACGAGGCAATTAAAAAATTCCAAGAAAATACTGATTTATACAACTCAGTTAAAGGTGTAACTGCTACTCAAGAAGTGAAAGACGGCATTGTTACTCAATTTGTGACTGTAGACTATACTGTTGCTAAACTTTCTGATTTAAAGAAAGCTATCCCAACTGATTTTTCTGGTCAAGGTGATAAAGTAAGCTTCAAAGCTTCTAAAGAAGCACTGATTAAAGCTGGCTATACTGAAAAGAAATAATTAAACAAACAAGACCGGTAAAGAGCTCTTTCTTACCGGTTTTACGATACATAACATAAAGTGAGGAAAAAATTATGAACAAAACAACAAAAGCATTGTCACTTCTATTTACAGCTGGACTAGTATTAGCAGGTTGCGGACAAAAACAAGACTCAACTGCTACTACTCAAGCTCAAGCAAAAGCAGAAACAACAACAGCTGCGCCTACAACGGCTACTCCAACGACAGCTGCTCCAACGACTGTTGCTCAAGCAAAAAATGACATGCCAGCAGATGCTAAAAAAACAGTTCTTGTAGCTGGTGACGAAGCCGTTAAAGCAACAATGACGTTATACTACAAAGATGATGTTTTACTAAAACAAGAATCTGTAACTACTTATATTGTTTCAAAAATGGAAGGCGAAAATCCTTTAGAAACACTTAAGAAATCTAGCGCAAAAACAGAAGAAAAACTTAAAGAATTCATCGGTAAAGGTTTTGAGATTAAAACAGATTACAAAGATGATGTTTTCACGATTACTTATTCATTCGATTACACTAAAATCGATATGAAGAAATTAAAAGAAACTATACCAGGTTTAAATCTACGTGATGACAACACTCTTGGCTACTCTCAATTTAAAGAAGCCCTTATTAACGGTGGCTATAAAGAAAAATAATTTGCAAATTTCTAAATTTAATAGGGAGAAGATTGACCTCTTCTCCCCTTTTTTTAAAAGAAATGAAGGAGATTATGTATGAAGAAACCTGTACAAGTAACAGCACTCCTCTTTACAAGTGCACTACTCCTAGCCGCTTGTGGACAAAGTCAAAAAGAAGAAACTACGGTTGCTACAACGCAAGCAACGACAGTTACTCCAACGACAGCTACTCCAACAACTGTTTATAGTTTAGAAGATGCTCAAAAAGCAGTTTTTGAAATTAGTGATCGAGTTGGTACAATAACAATGACATTTTATTATAAAGATGATGTCTTATTAAAACAAGAATCTGTAGAGAAATATACACTGTCAAAAATTGATGCAGATAATCCTCTTGAATTACTTATAAATTCTTCTGCGGAAGACGAACAAAAATACAAAGATCTGATCGGTAAAGGTTTTGAGTATAAATCAGCACACAATGATGATATTTTCACTGTTACTTATTCATTCGATTACACTAAAATCGATATGAAAAAACTCAAAGAAATTGAGCCAAAATTACGACTAACTGATGACAATACGGTTAGTTACTCTGAGTTTAGAGATAAACTTCTCAAGGCTGGTTATGTAGAAAAATAATAATATGATTTCAAAATAAGGAGTTTATTATGAACAAACTGACAAAAGTATCCGCACTCCTCTTTACAGGTGCACTACTCCTAGCCGCTTGTGGACAAGACAAAAAAGAAGAAACAACGGTCGCTACGACGCAAGCAACAACTACACAGGCAACCACGCAAGCGACAACGACTACACAAGCAACAACGACTGCACCTGTACAAACGACCAAAGCACCACAATCAGATGCAACTGAGGAACAAGCTGTGTTCGAGAATAAGATTGGAAATACAAAATCAAGAATCACCATTACTTTTAAAGGTGGGGTTATTCAAAAACTGACGACTGAATCTATTGTAGACTTTGATACCTCTAATTTACCTGAAACATCTAAAGAAGCAATAAAACAAGTAATGCAAACACAAAAGGATACCCTTGACAAAGCATACAAAGAAGTCAAAGAACAAATTCAAGGTATGAATGGGCTTAAAATTGACATAAGGATGGAAGGAAATACTTACATTCAAACTTATGAAGTCGACTATACAATAGCAGATTTTGCAAAAATGAAAGAAATAAGTCCACAAATGGGTACAATGGATGAAGTAACCAATTACAATCTTATGAAAGAGCAACTGCTTAACGCTGGATATAAACAAATCAAATAATCAAAAACCGATTAGAAAGCGTTTATATAAAATAGATACTAACATCAAAAAGGTAACTCTTGTAGTAACTTCAGGTTTATTATTTTCTGCTTGTGGACAAAGCAAAAATGATTAACAAGAACTTTTGAACTACTCAATTTTCAACTACACAAGTGGCAACTACATTAAAAGCAACTACACCTGCTAAAACAAAAAGTAGCTCAAACAGATACGAACGAAGATAAAACTGTATACAAAGTAGTGAAAGCAAACGTTACAACAAAATTAACGATTCACTAAAAAGGCGATATTATTGAAAGAACTATCTCAGAAGCTGTCACAAATTTTGTTGTTGATAATGTCCAGAGCCCTAAAGAGAAACCGTTAAACAAAATTGTGAACTACAAAAATCTATTTTAGGGCAAACCTATTGCAACTAAAAAAATAAAATTACAAAATTTAAAGGATTTAAATTTGATTTCAAAAATCATGGTAAAGAGTGTATCCAAACTTATGAAACAGACTACAGTATTGTTATTTGTGAAATATTTAAAACGGCATATCCACCCGTAGATTCTTTTGACGATGCTACAGACGTAGCAAAAGTAAAAGAAAACCTCGTTCAATTGGGATTCGAAGAAGTTCAGTAATGTAACCTAAAAGCAGAGTTCTTTTGTTTCACTCTGCTTTTTACTTAAAGAAATTAAAAAGGAAACATGTAGGATTATGTTTATGAAAAATAAACAAGTGCTCTCCTCTTTTTCAAGTTTTGATAGTTTTATCCATGATAAAACAGAACAAAAGCAAATATTTATTTATAAACTATCCTCACCAACTCTCAATCCAACCATAACAGTATTCGTTAAGGATGATATAATTCACCATGTTCGACATATGGTTATGATTGACTTTGAACGAAATTCAAGGTCTGGGTCTTCAACTGACGAGAATAATGCCAAATTTCAGAAACTAAAAGCGGCTTTGGAACAAAAAATAAAAGCTGGACAAGAAAAATATAAAACTGTTGAAGATGTTGTCATTTCACTTGAAACTTTTGATAAGCAGATATCTCAAATTGTCGACATTGATTATATGAAAGTAGATTTCTCTATTCTTAAGGAACTTAGTCCGCAATTTGTGGGACAAGATAACTGCCTAAGTGTACCAATCTGTACCTATCCAACTTTTAAAAGCTGGATATATAGAAGTTCAATAAACGCATATAAAGGAGTTATTATGAAAAAATCAACCAAAGTTTTCACATTACTTATGACTACTCTCTTCTTCCTTTTCGGTTGCGGAGGGACCAAGTCTTCAAGCTATAT
>CAUPXN010000033.1:0-12989 GCA_963515505.1 uncultured Streptococcus sp. | reverse complement strand
TTTAACCATTTGAGTACTTCCTTTCGAGTAATTGAATCTTTGAAGCGAGTCCTGAAGTGTAGAAAATACGATCATCATCTAAAATCATAACGGCTTCGATGTTAGGGTGTTGTTCCACTTCGAATAAGATTTCATGTGCTTTCTTTCCAAAGAGTCTGGTCGTCCATATCTCACAATCGACCGACTGTTTTGAAACAATCGTTAGACTGGCAACGTCTGTTTCGGCTGGGTATCCAGTATTTGGGTCCAAAATATGATGGTATTTCTTACCATCCACTTCTAGCACCCTCTCGTAGACACCTGATGTGACAATCGACTCATCTTGAATCGGAAGAAGCGCCACATTTTCTCCACGAAGGAGTTTCGGGTTTTGAATACCAATCCACCAATTCCCATCTTCATGATGAACAGCTGGTCCAAGCGTGAGAACATTCCCACCAAGGTTAATGAGCGCAGAAGTAACTCCTTGCTCTTTTAGCCGTTGCATCACCAAGTCGGCAATATACCCTTTGGCAATACAACCAAGGTCGATTCGCATTCCTTCTTCCAACAGAAAAATCGTCTGATTGACTTCATCCAGTTCGACTTTCGTTGCATCGGTCAGTTGCAGTTTGGCTTTAATTTCTTCATCCGTTGGTACTCGTGCATCACTAAAGCCCACGCGCCATGTTTGAACAACCGGGCCAATCAAGATATTCATCCGACTTCCCGCAGCTAAACTATTCTCCAGTCCCAATTTCACCAAATGAAAAATCTCTGGATGAACACTAACTGCATATTTCCCTGCTGCCAAGTTCACGGCCATCAGTTCTGAAGTTGGGTCATTCGCGCTAAAACGATGCTCATATCGCTTCAATTGCTCGAAAACTTCAGCCACTAACCGCTCGCCTTCTGGATGCGCAATTTTCAATTCGATGACGGTTCCCATCAATCGAATGGTACCTGTATGATACTGTTCCAAAACTGCCACTTCTCCTAGTTGAAATATGTGAAAAAAAGCACAGAAACGCCTATACAAAAGCGTTTTCTACTCCTTATTTTGAATGTAACACAGTGGAAATTAAATTTCAAGGACGCAGGCCTATTTCCTTAATAAAATATGCACAAAAAAACTATTCTTATGCATATAATCCTTATTTATTAAATTTTATTTACAGACTCCCTTTGGAAATTTTCTACAGTTGCACTCTTCCAAAGCACGACCAAGCCGAACCCGGTCCTTTATGAGAAGCAAGAAACTTAATTTGAGCTGATACAAAGTTCTGGTTTCCTCGAGGGACTACAGAAAAAGCCCTTTGGATTCTATAATAACAACAATAGCGACCAGTAACCGATGCGAATTAGATTCTCTTGAAAATTTATTTTCTAGAGAATCTTTGAGGCTCGGTAGGCGTAAGACCTAGGCTCAACACACTCTGAAACCCTTCCCTTACTGAGAAGCAATAAAACTTATCACTGAGTTGGGTAAAGTTCACTGAGTCGAGGGACGAAAAAAGCCCCCTAGATTTATAGTAGTTGTAATAGCGGGTTCATAACCAATGTGAATTACTGACTCTAGGGTAAAACCCGTAGAGTCAGTTTGAAGCTTGGTAGGATTGAGACCTTGGCTCAATCCGGTATCGCTATTATAACAACTATAAAAATTCTAGGGGGAGCTTTTTGAAAGTCCCTACGAGACTCCCATTAAATCTTTTTAACAAACTCAGATTTAAGTTTCATTGCGCCGAATCCATCTATTTTACAATCGATATTATGATCGCCTTCCACGATGCGAATATTCTTCACACGTGTTCCTTGCTTAATATCTTTCGGAGCGCCTTTCACTTTTAAGTCTTTGATAACTGTTACAGTATCGCCGTCTTGTAATTTATTTCCGTTAGCATCAATCGCTACTGGACCTTCTTCAACTTCTGAACCTGGTTCCCATTCATACGCACATTCTGGGCATACTAATAATACGCCATCTTCGTATGTGTATTCTGAACCACATTTAGGGCAGTTTGGTAATGACATTTCCATTCCTTCTTTCTTTTAAAAATTCGTCTTAACGACGTTTACGAATCATATCTAAAGGTTTCACTGGCTCAGATACTTTCATCTTGCAGATCATCATCGCATGAGGAGCTGCTTCGATTTCTTCGCCATTTTCATCCCACAATTGTGTTAATGCTTCTTCGTGGTGACGCATTCCTGGTCCGTAGAATTCGATATGGTCTCCAACCTTGAAGTTATTACGTTGTTGTACTGTTGCCATTTGAGTTTCTGGATCATACTCAAGTACTTGTCCAACGAAAGCATATTGAGGAATTTGACGGCGTGGGCCAAATAATTGTTCTTCTTCAGTTGGAACTTGGTAGTAGAATCCAGTTGCTAACTCACGTTGCGCTGCTTTCCATAACTCGTCAATCCATTCTTGTTTACATACATAGTTATCTGGATCTTCGCAGTAAGAATCTACTGCTGCACGGTAAACGTTCGATACTGTTGAAACGTAGTGGATTGATTTCATACGACCTTCAATCTTCAAGCTATCTACACCAGCTTCGATTAAGTCTGGTAAGTTTTGAATCATTGCTAAGTCAACGGCACTCATCGAGAATTTCTCTTCGATTCCTTCTTCACCAGCACCGACCATATTCTTTTCGCCGGCAATTGGCATATCGAATAGACCATATTTCCAACGACAAGACTGCGCACATCCACCACGGTTGGCATCACGATGCACCATGTGGTTTGATAATACGCAACGGCCTGAATAAGAAATACACATTGCACCGTGGATAAACGCTTCGATTTCGACATCCACTTTTTCTTGCATTTCTTTGATTTCGTCCATTGATACCTCACGCGCTAACACGACACGCTCTAAGCCTTCGTCTTTCCAGAAGTTTAGCGTTTCGTAGTTGGCTGCTGAAGATTGTGTTGATAAATGGATAGGTAATCCTGGCGCTTCTGAGGCACAAATATCCATTAAGGCCATATCACTGATGATGGCTGCATCGATACCGATGTCACGAACCGTACGGAAGAATTCTCCCGCTCCTTTTTCGTCACCTTCGTGCGTAACCATGTTGGCTGCGATATATACTTTTGCGTTATGTGCATGGGCAAAATCAACGGCTTCTTTCATTTCTGCAAAGTCGAAGTTCCCCGCACGGCTACGAAGTCCATACGCTTCCCCACCAAGGAAAACTGCATCTGCTCCGTACAAAATAGCTGTTTTTAATTTTTCAAGAGTACCCGCTGGAGCAAGTACTTCAGGTTTTTTCAATATCTTTCTTCCCATTTGACTCTCTCCTATTTCACATCTTCTGGATTTAATAAGTAAAATCCTGCTTCAAGGCCACGTACTTTTGGATGGTGTGCACGCACTTGTAATTCAAGGCTAGCGCTCTTCTCAGGAGTCCATGTACCTGCTTCGATTTCATTACGAGCATTCACGAATAATTTCGCTACTTCCACGAAATCTTGACCTGGAGCTAATACTCCGTCTAATTTCCATTGTGGAATGCCCATTTCTGTTAATTCTAACAAATATGGCGCAAGAGACACGTCGTTATTCGCGAAAATATGCGTTCCGTTAATGTCTTCGTAGATTGAATAGTGAGAATCTTCATCGGCAGGTTCTGATACGAATAAACCGCGACGTTTTTCAACAGATTCTTTTTTCTCAATATAGTTAAAGTAGTTATTTAACAGTGGGCGTTTTGAATGATGGATACAAGTTGCTCCGTACACTAAAACTTCGATTGGAATTTCTACACCTGCTGCCAAAATTTTCATTTCTTCACGAGGAATTTCACGCGCAATCACCGCACCAACGGCACCACGTTTTCCCCAGAAGTTGATTTGACGACTACTTGTTACTAAAACCGCTGCATCATAACGGTAAGGAATTGAGTACTCAGGGTTCTTCATAATTTGAACCACACCTGGATCTCCTACCGCGATGTTATCGACACCGATTTCCTTTAAAAATTTCAAATACTCAGGTACAAGCGCAATTCCTTCATTATGGAAAATCGCGTTTACAGCAACGCTCGCTTTCTTTCCATATTGGTGCGCCAATTCCGTTAATTCTTTTTGTTCCTCACGTGTAAACGACATAGGAAGGCGAAGTCCGAATTGGTCTTCCCCAAAATAGATCGTGTCCACGCCCGCTTCAAGCAAGTCTTTTGCTTGTTGGTTGGATTCAACTGTTGCAATCAGCTCTATCATCCAAAGGCCCCCTTTGTTTCTATTAAATTTATACTCATCTAGAGTATCATAAAATGGCTCATTTTTCTAATGTTGTATAGAAAAATAAACAATCCACCCTGCCAAAAGTGGCGGATGGATTGCTGTTTGTTATTCGACTTCTAATTGAATGCCAAATCCTTCTGGTAAAGCGGTAAATACGGCAATCTCAGATGGAAGTAAGTGCCCGATGACATTTTGGCGTGCGTCTTGTGGCAACTCAACTTTAGCGATTTCGATTTCGCCTTGGTAACGACCATACTGGCTATTCGCTTGATTGATTTCTCCAACGGTGCGGGTTGTTGTAGAAACCTCTCCGCCAAGTAAGGCCCAGCCGCGAGTACCGAGTACGCGGTATACAAAATCACTGGCATCGATACGGTCACGAAGCACTTTACCGGTTAATTCCACGGGTGCTTCTGCCTTCAACGACACGAACCCTTCTTGGAATTCCTTCATGACTTTTTGTGTAGAGGCGTTAATAAATGTGTCCCCCACTAAAATCATATCGGTGTGCGCCTTAATAAGTTCGCAAATCGCCAATCGCGTATCTAATGTACGATGCGTTTCAACTGTTGGCAAACCTTCATGAAGCGGCCCTCTTAAAGGTTCATCTCCTGGAATAAACGCGAGTACTTTTATCCCAAGCACATGCAATTTTTCATTAATCAAGGTGAATTTTTCAAGCGAAATCCCTGAATATACTTTTGGATAATAATTATGACAAGCGATGATTCGACGAGAAAATCCGAGTCGTTCTAACACTTTATATTCACGGTGCGTAAACGTCGAAGCATTTACTACAAGCGTAAACGCCTTTCCGCAACGTTCGATAAACGCTTCGTCCCCAAATTCGTCCAGACGTAAGTACGATAGCCCCGCATTTTTCAGAGCCGCAATATTTTCTTTGGTAAGATCTTTATGGGCGATGTCTGGAATTAAATCTACTTCATATGAGCGAGCAAGCTCCACAAGACGAGCCATATCCGAAATTTCTAACGTATGTTCTGGTAACTGAAAAGAAGTGAAAGCCACGGTTTGACGCGCGGCTTTCATTTCTTCTAATACTTGTGTAACGACTTGTTCACCAAGATTGATATAGATGGAGCGCCCAAAAGAAATGTTTGCTCTATTTGTTTCCATATACTTCGTTAATACGATCTTCATCTACACCGAAGAACCATGTGATGACAAATCCACCGATGTAAGCTCCGACCATTGCAGTTAAGAAGAGTACTTGAGTTCCTGGTACCATAATTAAAGCACCGAATAACCCAGAAACCCCTTGAGATACAGTACCTAAGTGGAATAGAACTGCTAACATACCGCCGACACCAGATCCTAAGCAGGCTGTTAAGAATGGTTTACCTAAAGGAAGTGTTACAGCGTACATCATTGGTTCCCCGATACCTAAGATACCAACTGGTAATGAGTCTCTTGTTAATTGTTTTAATTTTTTGTTCTTAGTCTTCAAGTATAATGCTAAACCTGCACCTACTTGTCCACCACCGGCCATCATTAAGATTGGTAATAGGTAGTTGATACCTTGAGTTGGCCCTTCTGGATTGTTTAATAGAACGTGGATTGGAGTTAACGCTTGGTGTAAACCAACAGATACGATTGGTAAGAATCCAGCAGCTAAAATGTAACCACCAAAGATTCCTAATTGTTCATATACGAAGTTTAATACTGTGTAAATACCTTGAGTTAACGCAGCACCAGCAGGTTGGATGATTAATACTGATAAGAATGCACCAATGATTAATGTTAATAACGGTGTTAAGAATGTCTTCAACATTGTTGGAACCACTTTGTCAATAGCACGTTCTAAGTAAGCTACGACAATCCCCATCATTAATGCAGCTAATAGACCACCAGCACCTGGGTTGAAAGGTTTATCCGTAAATGGCATCAACACTTGACCAGCATCTGTTTTTAATAGAAGTGGCATTGTTGTAACACCAAGAGACATACTTCCTGCGATTGCCCCAAGAATAGGAGTTCCTTTGAACTCACGAGCAGCATTGTACCCTACATATAAAGGTAAGAAGGTGAATAGCCCCCAACCCATTGTACGGATAGCTTGATACCACCATTCAAAGTTATATGCATTTTGTGTTGTTACGTTAATAACGTTTGAAATACCGTTAATTAAACCAGCTGCGATAATCCCTGGTAATAATGGTACGAAAATGTTAGCGATGTGTTCCAAGAAACGTTGAACTGGTCCATTATGTTTTGCTTTATTTTCTTTTTTATTTTCTTTTGCTAAATCAGCGGCGTCTACTTCATCTACGCTGCCTAATTCAATTCCAGTTAATGCAGAAAATTCGCGACCAACTTCAGTCACTTTACCAGGTCCTAAAACGATTTGAACTCCTTGTTCACGTTCTACAACTCCTAATACTGAATCCACATCTTTTAATCCAGCGACATCCACTTTTGATGTATCTGCTACTGTCAGACGTAAGCGAGTCATACATGTAGCGTTGCTGACCACATTTTCCTTCTGTCCGACTTTACTTAAAATTTCACTTGCTACTTTCTTTGCATCCATTTTATTAAGCCTCCTTATTTTTCATTGCCTTTACGATATTCATTTGATTTGCCTGAAGCAGTTGTTCTGCTTCTTGTGCCGAAATATGATGTATTTGAGAGATAATAGCGACTTTTAAATCAAAATCATTTTCCTCAAGAACACGTCTTGCGTCTTCTGGAGAAAGATTTGTGATTTTAGAGAGAATATTGGTTGCTCGTTGTTTCAACTTTAGGTTCGTTGGTTGAACATCGACCATATATCCTTTGAAAATTTTTCCTACTTGAATCATTGCAGTCGTTGTAATCATATTGAGAATGATTTTTTGAGCCGTACCTGCTTTCATCCGCGTAGAACCGGTAACCACTTCTGGCCCAGTAATCGCTTCGATACCAACCGAAGCAATGTTAGAAATTAAAGCATTTGGAGAATTGGAAATCGCACCTGTGAAACATCCAACCTCATTGGCATAGGCAAGACCTGCTGCCACATAAGGAGTACGTCCACTCGCGCTAATTCCGATGACTACATCCTCTTTAACAAGATCCAAGTCTCTTAACTGTGCCTCGGCTAAGGTTTCATCGTCTTCGGCACCTTCAATGGCGTTTCGAAGAGCGTAATCTCCACCTGCAATCAGTCCCACTACCATCTCCGGCGATACACCGAATGTTGGAGGGCATTCACTAGCGTCCAGAACACCAAGTCGACCAGAAGTCCCCGCGCCCAGATAAATCAGTCGGCCTCCTTTCTCGAATGCTTGTACAACACCTGCTGTCACTTTTTCAATTTCTGGAATGCACTGTTCAATCGCATCAGTGATTTTTCTATTTTCGTCATTCATATAACGTAAAATCTCACGAATCGACTGCGTTTCAATATCCTTACTTCTGTCATTGACTTGCTCTGTCATCAATTTTGAAATGTCATCCATTTTCTCCACCTCCTCTTAAAAATTCCACTAAAATTCATAATGAAATCGTTTTTCTTAAACATATTATACAGCGTTGTAAATTTTATTTCAATACTGTATAATGAAATCGGAAACAATATTTCTCAAAAAAGGTAGGGATTCCATGAAAAAGTTTTTAACAGCAACAGATAAAAAAATTGAAGAATTCATCTCAAAACATTCAGATGTAGTGCTTTCTTCAAGCATTCATGTATTGGCAGATGAAATTGGGGTTTCGTCTTCTTCTATTAGTAAATATATTAAAAAAATTGGGTTCCGTTCTTACTCTCGATTTAAGGTGAATTTAGCACAGCAAAACTCACAATCCATCGATGAACAAATCGATAAAGACGACTCTATCAAAACCATTCAATCTAAATTAATTAAGACGGTTACTCGTTCCTATGAGATGACGATTGAACTAATCGACGACGACACACTCGACCACGTGATTGACTTACTCAAAAATGCGAACAAAATCTACACTTTTGGGGTCGGCGCTTCAGGTCTAGTCTGCAGCGATATTTACTTTAAACTAAGTCGTATCGGTAAAAATATCGTCTACCATACTGACTCACACATCCAACTCGCAAGCCTTAGCAATGCTACGGAAAAAGACTTAGTAATCGGTGTCAGCTACTCTGCGAACACAAGAGAAGTCAATGCAGCCTTTGAAATTGCTAAACAACGTGGCATCCCAACCGTATCGATTACTGGACAAGGCAACGGCAATCTAGACGCTCTAAGCACCTATTGCCTCAAAGTTCCTCGCCATGAAAAATCGATTCGTTCCGCAGCCATTACTAGTCGTAACGACTCACTCTTCTTAGTCGACTTACTCTACTTAGGGCTTCTTCAAAAAGACGAAAGACGTGCTAACGACATTTTGGAAAGTAGCTACAAATTGACGCATCAGTTGAGAAAATAAAAAATATAAAACACAAAAACTCGAAACGGAAATCCGCTTCGAGTTTTTGTGTTTTATATAGTTTACTCCGCTAAAAATGCTAATAACTCTTTGGAGAATTCTTCAGCATATTGGAAAATAGATCCGTGGCCTGCATTTGGATAAATAATCAATTTGCTTCCTGCAATTTTCTCGTGCATTTCATAAGAATTTGCAGTTGGAACTTGTAAGTCATTATCCCCATTCACAATTAATGTAGGTTGCGTAATAAATTCAAGAGCATCTTGCGCATCTTTCCCCCAACGTTTAATCGCTTTTAATTGTGTAAGGAACCCTGGCACATTCATTTCCTTATCAGAATCTTCTTTTTTACGCATTCCCATACGGCTAAGAACCTTCGCAGCTTCTACACCGCCTTGTTCGTCATGGTTATAGAAAATATAACGTTTTGGATCCACACGATGTAACGCGCCTTTGAACATAAATCTAAATGTTTTCCCAGTCACTTTATCCATTTCTACGCCACCACGAGGCCCTGTTCCTGCAAGAATGAGTCGATTTACAAGATTTCCCTCTAAACGAACAATCTCTTGTGCAATCATTCCGCCCATAGATAATCCTAATAGATTAATTTTGTCGTACCCTAATGCTTTGATAATTTCAACCGTTTGAGCTGCCATCCCCGGAATCGTATCCGCTACTTTCCCTTGACTCGCTCCCACTCCTGGTAAATCCATGACAATCACATGGTGCTCTTGTGCAATAAGATCTAATAATTTTGGGTCCCAATTATCTAACACGGCAGCTAAGTGAACAAGCATCACTAATGGCATTTCTGACTTTCCTTTACTCAATTCACGGTACGCAATTTGATTGCCCCCTACCGTAATATACTGATTTGCTGTTGTAATATAAGACATTTTATTTTCCTCTTTTAAAATTTTAATACTGTTTTACCGCGTGAACGACCATTTGCTACTTTATCTAGTGCTGCATTTACTTCGTCGAATGTAAATACGGTATCAATCGATGGTTTAATTTCTAGTTTTGTAAAGATATCTGCGACTTCTTGCAATTGCGCTCCATTACTACGAACGAAAATGAAATGATAATGAACACCGTATTTTTGAGCCATCTTATCAAATTTTCGACCTGCCAATCCGAATAAGAATTGTTTCCATTTTGGTAGATTCATTTCTTTAGCAAAGTCACCATTTGGCATCGCTCTTAAAGATACTAAATGCCCACCTTTTTTCATAATCGACATTTGTTTTTCGGTTTCTACGCCGCCAAGAGTATCTAAGACGTAATCGACATCACTAACGGTTTGTGTATAATCTTCTGTTTTGTAATCGATGAATCGATCTGCTCCAATGGATAGAACGCGTTCTTTATTCGATACATCCCCATTTGTAATAACAGTGAGCCCTTTTGCTTTTGCGATTGGAATTGCCATTCCTCCGACTCCACCAGTGCCACCAGAGATAAAGATTGTTTTGCCAGCTTCTGCCCCCATTAATTCTAATGCTTGCATAATCGTTAAAGCCGTTAACGGTACAGCGGCAGCCTCTTCGTCTGATAAATATTCTGGAACAATGGCCAACGCGTCGCTATCAACCGCTACATATTCAGCAAACGCTCCAATGGCATCCAATGGAAGTCTACCGAATACGCGGTCACCATTTTTGAATGCTGTTACTTCGCTTCCTACTTCTTCGACGATTCCGACAACTTCATTTCCAGCTGTTTGAGGTAATGAATACGGAACAATTAATTTAACCTCTCCTCGAGAAATCATATTATCTAACGGATTTACCCCTGCTGTTTTGACTTTTACTAATACTTGATTTTTAGAAATCGTTGGTTTCTCAATATCTGTAATGTTTAAAATAAGATTATTTTTGTTATAGATTGTGTGTTGTGCTGCTTTCATGTTGATTTTCCTTTCTTTGTTGTATCACCTATTGATACATGTTGGTTAAAATTTTACTGACTTGTTGCCAAGTCAGTTTACTTTTTGCTAGCGACATCATAAAGATTATCGATCACATCTTGTAATGTTTTTGATTGTAACTCTTGTTCTAAATGAGCCTCCACGCTTGAAAAAATTGGAGAAATTGCTGCTCCAATATGATTTCCAACTGGACAATTTAGATTCGTATTTTGATGAATTGGGAATAATGTTATTCCCTCTACCTCTTGAGTGGCAAAATAGATTTCTAATAGATTCATTTCTTTTGGCGATTTCGTAAGCTCATACCCTGATTTCCCTTGTTGCGAGCGAATAATCTCTGCTTTTTTCAATAGAGCGATAACTTTACGAATATAACTTGGGTTCGTTCCAACACTCTCGGCTAGCGCTTGTGAACTGAGAATATCGCGACTTTCACTAATCATAGCCAAAATATGTAAAGCTACTGAGAATTTAGTATCCAATTATTTGAACCTCCATTTCGTCTTGTATCTGATACAAGAACAAGTTTAACACGTTTATTTTAAAAAAACAAACTTTTTATTTCACTTCTTAAAAAATAAAGCCCTAAAACAAAATTACTTGCTTTAAGGCCCTATTTAATAAGATTTCTAATATATTGAATTTGGTCTTCATTACATTGTTGACCCACTTTATTTTTCAGATTCAAATGGAATACATGCCCTTGAGGTTTCTTTTTCTCCCCATATTCTTTAAACACGACTTCCACGCCCTTCTTCTCCAACACTTCCTTCAAGCGATATGAATGCTTCCGTAAGAAGTCTCCATGACTCGTTGTTAGATGAACTGGAGGAAAATCTGAAGTAATATACTGTGCAGGACTCATTTGCTTCACAGCTTCAACAGTCGGTTTCTCACCCAGTAGATCCGTTAGAAATGGTGTCAACGCGCGTCCTTGCTTCTTCCATTCGGCCTCCATATCGAATACTCCACAGTTTAAGAGTAGGCCTTTTGGAATAAAGCTTTTTGCTACTTTAATCTCAGGAAAATTTTTCGCATAAGCTTCATTTAACTGAATCGCCGTATACGCCGTCGCTAAATGCGCCCCAGCAGAATCTCCCACAAAGAAAAGATTCGAAAGATCTAAGCCATACTCATCTGCGTGATGAAATACCCATTCCATCATTTTCCCAATATCTTCTAAAGGAGCCGGAAAGGTATGCCTTGGAGCTAAACGATAACTCGCATTAATCACTGCAAATCCACGACTGGCTAAATACATACAATAGGGAGCATAAACCTTCTTATCCCCATAGACCCAAGCACCTCCATGAATATTGACAATAACAGGAAGGGGCCCCGTCGCTTTTCTTGGACGGTAGACATCCAGAAGATGCCACTTGTCATCTTCTGCGTAGCTAATGTTCTCGACACTATCTACATTTCTTGGTTTCTTCCAACCCAAGTCTCGCTTTAAATCCCCGATAGTAAATAACGTCCGGACAATATGACTCGTAATTGACATCGCTAGCCCTCCTTTCCTTTTAACGCTACTCTTCTCTCTCTAAAAAAGGCGTTACTAGTTCCATCCACTCCAACGGAAGATAAGTGGATAAATATCCGTGATTATATCCTTTTGCTTCATATAAAGTACAATTAGGATGCATTTTCTGAAATAGTTTTGCCGACTCCTTCACGCACTTCATTTCTTTTTCCCCATAAATATAGAGGACCTCTGCTGAACTATTTGAAATCGCTGGTTTCAGATGATAACTGGCCATATAGGTGTTGTAAATCGTTACTAATGTTTTGATGGGCAATCGTGGCATATCCTCCAAATAGTACCTTTCTAACTCTTCTGGATAAGCCATCTTAGGATACATCTTTCTCATGAGTTTTAGTTGCATTTTACAGGGAGTATTACCGAACATCAACTTCCCAAAACATTTTACAAAGAAGATACTCATTTTCGCTAGTTTCGGTTGTGGAATGCAGAGGCTTCCATCAATAATGGCTTTGTCAGCTATATGAGAATCTAACGAAAGTAACTCCATGACAATTTGTCCGCCAAGAGAGACTCCGCCAATGGCAAATACATGCCCCTTGCATTGTTCTTTTATATACGCCAGAATTTCCTGTGCAGATTGCTCCGTGGACACATACTCCTTTTGGAACTCTTCTCCGTGTCCATCTAAAACTGGTAAAATCACATGGTATTTATCTGACAGAAGACGCGCTTGTCTCAAATAATTCCACCACGAATTCCCTCCACCATGAATCAATATGATATGAGGATTATGATTATCTCCAAATTCATGAAATCTCATCAAAAAGCTCCCTTTCCACTACCAAATCTCTTTTATTCTACACAAAAGGTTCTATAATTTCTAGGGTTGATGGAAATTTTCCACCAACCCTATTTTAGTGT
>CAUPXN010000032.1:0-13598 GCA_963515505.1 uncultured Streptococcus sp. | reverse complement strand
TCAATTATCGAATCATTAAGTAACCGTAAAGGTGAAATGCAAGATATGCAACATAATGATAACGGACAAGTTCGTATTGTCTTCTTAGTTCCAGCTCGTGGATTATTAGGATATACAACTGAATTCTTATCAATGACACGTGGTTACGGAATTATGAACCACACATTCGATCAATACTTACCATACATTCTAACAAGCATCGGCGGACGTCGTAATGGGGCACTTGTTTCAACAGATACAGGTAAAGCAACAACATACGGAATTATGGGTGTTGAAGAACGTGGTGTGATCTTCACTGAACCAGGTACTGAAATTTATGAAGGAATGATTGTTGGGGAACACTCTCGTGAAAATGACTTAGCGGTTAATATTACGAAAGCAAAACAACAAACAAATATTCGTTCAGCTACGAAAGACCAAACTTCAGTGATTAAGACTCCTAAGAAACTATCTCTTGAAGAGTCATTAGAATTCTTATCAGACGATGAATACTGCGAAATTACGCCAGAAACAATTCGTTTAAGAAAACAAATTCTAAATAAAGGCGAACGTGAAAAAGCAAATAAACGTAAAAAACAAGCCGAATCAGAAAATTAATCTGAATTGTAAAAAGGTGGATGCATTGCATCCACCTTTTTTGGTTGTTGTTATTGATTTAATTTAACTCGAACAACTTGCTCATGAAAATATCGGTTTTAAAAGTTAAGTGATACCGTATACGGTATCACTTGTATTAGGTGTATTGTGTTTTTGTATACAGTTGTAGTATCCTATAGTGGTAAGTTTTATAGAGAGAAGAGATGACAGATGACAAAACAAAGAAAAATTATGTACGGAGTTTTTGGGGTACTTTTCGCATTTATTTTATTGGCCCTGGGATTGATTCAAATGTTTACGTATCGAGCGACTCCTGAGGCACAAAAAACTTGGAATATTGCTGCGTTTGAACAGAAAAACAACTGGACTCATTTTGAGGTGACTGGCGAAAAGAAAGGAACGCTTTTATTTTATACGGGTGCATTAGTTGAACCGCAAGCTTATGCAAAACTTGCAGATGGACTCGCTAAAGAAGGGATTGAAGTGTACATTATTTCCTCTCAGTTAAATTTACCGGTATTGGATAATGGAACGATGGCCACTATCGTGAAAGAAGAGCACTTGGATAAAGTGTTTGTCGGAGGGCATTCTCTAGGTGGAGTTGTTTCGACGATTGAAGCGAAAAAATTGAACGAGATGGGTCAAGTTGCCGGGTTAATTTTACTGGCAAGTTATCCAGATCAGAGTACGGATATCAGTGAAACACAAATTCCTGTATTATCCATTACGGCTTCGAACGATAAAATCTTGAAACAAGAAAAATATGAAGATGCCAAATCTCGTTTGCCAGAATCTACACTCTATACAGTCATTGAAGGTGGGAATCATAGTGGATTTGGACTTTATGGTCAGCAAAAGGGTGATGGTGAGGCGACAATGAGTGCCGAAGAGCAACAAAAACAACTCATTCAATTGATTAAACAATTTATCGTAACACATTAAGCTAGGCTTCGGTCTAGCTTTTTTTGTACGCCAGAGTTGAGTTTTCACACTTCGGCAGGTATCATGAAAGTAACGAATTTTGGAGGTAGAGTGTATGCAACAAAAAGTAACAAAAAATTGGGTCACTATCGGAACAGGTGTGATTGCCAATGAATTAGCAGTAGCGTTAGAATCGTTAAACGGAAAACTATATGGAGTTGCCAATCGCACCTATGCGAATGCCGTAAAATTTGCAGAAAAATATGGCATTGGAAAAGTATATAACGAGATCGACGATGTGTTTACAGATCCTGCAGTAGATATTATTTATATTTCAACACCGCATAACACGCATATTCACTATTTAAGAAAGGCCTTAGCAGCTGGGAAACATGTGCTATGCGAAAAGGCGATTACATTAAACAGCGAAGAATTGGAAGAAGCGTTGCAAATTGCGAAAGAAAACAATGTCGTTTTAGCTGAAGCAATGACGCTTTATCATATGCCCGTCTATAAACAATTAAGTAAAGCTGCTGAAAACTTGGGTGAGCTTCGTATGATTCAAATGAACTTTGGTAGCTATAAAGATTATGATATGACGAACCGTTTCTTCAATCGTAATCTCGCTGGTGGAGCATTGCTTGATATTGGCGTATATGCCTTGTCTTGTATTCGCTACTTCATGAGTGAGGCGCCTAGTTCAATGGTTTCGCAAGTGAAATTAGCGCCAACAGGTGTGGATGAACAAGCCGGTATTGTGTTGACGAATGATGCAGGAGAAATGGCGACTGTGACGATGACGCTCCATGCTAAACAGCCAAAACGAGGTGTTATTGCATACGACAAAGGGTATATCGAGATTGTTGATTACCCACGCGCGCATAAAGCGACGATTACTTATACAGAAGATGGACGCGTTGAAACTTATGAAGATGAATTGGGATTAGATGCCTTAGCTTATGAAGTGCTAGATATGGAGTCAACGATTAATACAGGAGTAGACCACATGCATCTTGAATATACGGTCGATGTGATGAAAATCATGACCGACTTACGCCGTGAATGGGGAATCAAATATCCAGAGGAAGAGGAAGCATGAATCAACAAGAACAATTAAAAGCGATGGAACAATATGCAAAAAGAGTGCTCAGTGAAGATACAACAGGACACGATTGGTCGCATATTGAACGCGTCGTCAACACGACAAAGACGATCGCGAAGGCGGAAGGAGCAGACTTATTTATTTGTGAAGCCGCAGCCTTACTGCATGATGTTATCGATGATAAACTTGTTAAAGATCCTATAGTTGCATTGAAGGAGTTAAAAGAATTTCTAATTTCTATTGAAGTGACTCCTGAACAAGTTGAAGCCATTGATTCGATTATTACGAGGATGTCGTTTAAAAATCACAAGGAACAACAAGAACTCTCGCTTGAAGGAAAAGTGGTGCAAGACGCTGACCGATTAGATGCGATTGGTGCAATCGGGGTTGCTCGTGTGATGTGTTACTCTGGAAGTACAGGAAGACCAATCCACAATCCGGACATGAAGCCGCGTGAAAATATGACGCCTGAAGAATATCGAAACGGCGAATCAACTGCCATCATGCATTTCTATGAAAAATTACTGAAGTTAAAAGATTTGATGAATACCAAATATGGTAATGAATTAGCCAAAGGACGTCATGAATTTTTAGAAACTTATTTAGAGCAATTTTATGCTGAATGGGATGGAAAACGATAATCGACATAAGCGACAAAATTTTGTCGCTTATTTGTTTTGGAAGAAAAATAGGTGTAGAATAGTAACTACATTTATTATGAGAGGATTGGTTGCGTGGAAGTAGAGCAACAATTAACGAATAAAGAACTAAGAAAAAATATATTTGTCATTGTTTGGCCAGTATTTGTAGAAGTGCTTCTTGGAGCACTCTTTGGAATGGTCGATATGATGATGGTTGGGAAAGTACCAGGCGACACTGCGGCTGCGGTATCTGCAGTTGGGATGACCAACCAACCAATGTTTTTAGGATTGAGTCTGATTCAAGCGCTAAACGTTGGCGGTACGGCTATCATTGCCCGGTATTTTGGGGCGAAGAAATATAATCGTATGGGAAGTATCTTGAAGCACGTAATGATCCTTGCGATGGTATTTTGTGTGACGCCGGCAGCAATTTTAATGTTAATCTTTGCACCAGAAATTTTGTCACTGATGGGTGCAGACGAGACCGTTATTAATGTCGGGTTAAATTACTTCAGGATTGTTACGATTGGTTTTATCTTCCAATCACTATCCTTTACAGTAACCGCGGCACTTCGAGGAATTGGCGAAACCAAAATTCCGATGAAAAATAATATTATCGCGAATAGCTGTAATGTATTAGGAAATGCGATTTTAATTTACGGAATGTTTGGCTTCCCAGCATTAGGTGTCACTGGAGCTGCGATTTCAACAGCTTTATCAAATCTAATTGCAATGGGATTAAATATCCGTTATATCTTGTCAGGAAAAAGTGTATTGAAACTCGATTTTAAAGAGAAGTTTGAGTTCAATGTCAATGTGATGCGCGATTTAGTACGTATCGGAATTCCAACGGCGTTAGAACAAATGGCACTCCGTTTTGGCGTCATTATGTTCTTGAAGATTGTGTCTGGTTTAGGAAATAACGTTTATGCGGCTCACCAAATTGCCCTAAATGTACTTTCGTTATCGTATTCTCCAGCTCAAGCATTTGGGATTACAGCTTCGTCACTGATGGGGCAATCGCTTGGAGCTAAAAATGAGAAGTTGGCAGAGCGCTACACCAAAATGTGCCAGCGTATCGGGTTAATTTTAGCGATTATGATGTCTGTTTCTATTTATTTTGGAGCGACACTACTAGCAGGAATGTACACGGATAATGTAGAAATTATTCAAAATACAGTGATTGCTTTATCCATTGTTGCGTTCGTTCAACCATTCCAAAGCCATCAACTAATTACTTCTGGAGCCTTACGTGGGGCAGGAGATACAGTGTGGCCACTTATTGCTATTTTTATTGGTTCATGTGTGATTCGATTAAGTTTAGGATATGTATTTGTTAACTTCTTCGGATGGGGACTTGCTGGCGCGTGGTATGCGGTATTTATCGACCAATTTATCAGGGATATGATCATTCTCCTTCGATTTAGAAGTGGCCGATGGAAAAACATCCGAATTGCATAAAGCTAGGGCTGGAATTTTCCAGCCTTTTTGTTTTGCGCATAAATTGTGTGAAGCAGTTTACTGAAATGATGAAAAATCAAAAGAAAACTTATGGAGATTGATTTTTTATTGATTTTCTATTATTTTTGATTGGTGCAATTATAGTGTTTGTGATACTATAGTAGAAAGATGTAAAGAGATTGGAGTTTTCAAACGATTATGGCAAGAAAAGGTTTATTAATCGTTTTATCTGGACCTTCAGGTGTCGGCAAAGGAACAGTACGCGCAGCAATTTTTGCAAAAGACAAGCAAGAATTCGTGTACTCAGTATCCGCAACGACTCGTAAGCCAAGACCAGGTGAAGTGGATGGAAAAGATTATTTCTTCAAATCAAGAGAAGAATTTGAAGAGATGATTGCGAATAAAAAATTATTAGAATACGCAGAGTACGTAGGGAATTACTATGGAACGCCTTTAGATTATGTGCAAGAAACATTAGACAAAGGGAAAGATGTATTCTTAGAAATTGAAGTTCAAGGGGCGCTTCAAGTACGTGAAGCAATGCCAGATGGGGTGTTTATTTTCTTAACACCACCTGATTTACATGAACTAGAATCTCGCATCGTAAACCGTGGAACAGATTCAGACGAAGTAATTAAAAACCGTATGAAGGTTGCAAGAGAAGAACTTGGTTTGATGAAGTATTATGATTACTCTGTTGTGAATGACAAAGTAGAAAATGCGGTTCGACAAATCGAAGCAATTATTCAAACAGAACATTTACGCATCCAAAGAAACTTGGAAAGCATTGAAGAGTTCGAAGATGAATTAGAAGAAATTTTAGACGAAGAGTAGAAAGAGGGAATCTATTATGATGTTATATCCATCAATCGATAAATTATTGAAAAAAATCGATTCAAAATATTCATTAGTTATTTTATCAAGCAAACGTGCACATGAGTTACACCACCATGAACCACCAATGTTAGAACACTACGAATCACATAAAAATGTAGGTCGTGCGTTGGAAGAAGTTGTTGCGGGTGACTTAACAATCCGTGAAGACAGCAAACCAGAACACGTATAATCAAATTTATAGTCAAGGGAAACTCCCTTGGCTTTTTTGTTTTCGTAGTTTTGAAGTGTAGAGCAAGCGACAACAAATTAAAGTGCATTATGGTATAATAAGTAGTAAAACTATTTTGGAGGTGAGAAGATGTATGCAAAAGTAATCGTTGATGTTCCAGTCATTCAAGTGAATCGACCGTTTGATTATCGTGTCCCAGAAAATTTACAAGAGAGTATTGAAGTAGGGATGCGTGTTGCAGTTCCGTTTGGTGGACGTAGTATTTCTGGATTCGTACTAGCACTTAGTGACGAAGTAGATTTTGACGGAGAAGTAAAAGATATTTTGCATTTAATGGATTTAGATCCCGTCTTATCACCAGAGATGATTGAGCTTGGAGCGTATTTATCGAAGAAGGTTCATGCCTTCCTTATTCAATGTTATCAAACGATGCTTCCAGCAATGTTAAAATCTAATTATGAAAAACGATTCGTATTAGTGAATCCGAAAGACCATGAAGATGTGTTTCGAGAAATTTTCCATTACGAAGATACTTTGCTTTATACGGATGACCTGCCGCAAGAACATGTAAAGCGACTAATGAAGTTGAAGAAAGAAGGCGCTGTAGTTATCGAGACGGTTGTCAAAGACCGCGCGAAGGTGAAAACAGAAGACTGGATTCGATTGAATTATGTGATGCAAGAGTATGAGGAGTTTATTCCAACAATCTCAGCTCGTGCCAAGAAGAAAGTTGCGCTCTTAAAGACATTAGCTTCAATGGAAGTGATGGAAATCGAAAAGAGACGTTTCTTAGAGGATACGGATTTTACAACAGCTGATTTAAAATTTGCAGCAGAACGCAATTGGATTACGATTGTTCAAAAAGAAGTGAACCGTGATCCTTACAAAGGAAGAGTCTTTAAAAAGAGTGCTCCATTCCAGTTAAATCCTGAACAACAAGTTGCGTTTGACCGAGTGAAAGCAGAATCCATTGATACAGACACGTCAAAAGTGTACTTGCTAGAAGGAGTTACAGGTTCTGGGAAAACAGAAGTGTATTTACAATGGATTGGGGAAGTGATTGAAAAAGGAAAGAGCGCGATGATGCTCGTTCCAGAAATTGCATTGACTCCTCAAATGGTTGACCGATTCAAGTCTCGCTTTGGAGACCGAGTAGCGGTGCTTCATAGTGGGCTGAGTGTCGGTGAAAAATACGATGAATGGCGTAAGATTAAGAATAAAGAAGCAGACATTGTGGTCGGTGCTCGTTCTTCGGTCTTTGCTCCATTAGAAAACATCGGAATTATTATTTTAGATGAAGAACACGAAGCAACATATAAACAAGATGAGTCTCCAAGATACCACGCTCGCGATGTCGCAATTTGGCGTGGGGAATATCATCACTGTCCAGTAGTGTTAGGAAGTGCGACTCCAAGTCTTGAGTCTCGTGCGCGTGCACAAAAGGGAGTCTATACTCTCTTACGATTAACGAAACGTGCGCAGGCGCAGCTGTTGCCTGAAGTTCATTTGGTTGATATGAGAACGGAATTCGTTCATCAAAAAGGATCATTTTCGAAGACATTACTAGATGCTGTCGAAAAACGATTAGAACGCGGCGAACAAAGTGTGTTGCTTTTAAACCGACGCGGCTATTCTTCTTTTGTGCTTTGTCGTGATTGTGGAACAGTATTAGAATGTCCAAATTGTGATATTTCATTAACGCTTCATATGGATACAAGAAGTATGAAATGCCACTATTGTGGTCATGAAGAACATATTCCCAATTTCTGTCCAAAATGTCATAGTCGACAAATTCGTTATTTTGGAACAGGAACGCAGAAGGTGCAAGAAGAATTACAAGAAGTGTTCCCGGATGCTCGCATTGTGCGAATGGACGTAGATACGACCAGACGAAAAGGGCAACATGAAGCCATCTTGAAGCAGTTCGAGAATCAAGAAGCCGATATTTTAATTGGAACGCAGATGATTGCGAAAGGTCTAGATTATCCAAACGTAACACTTGTGGGTGTTATTAATGCGGATACGGCTTTGAATATTCCTGATTTTAGAAGTTCGGAAAAAACATTCCAACTATTGACTCAAGTATCAGGGCGTGCAGGTCGTGGGGAAAAGCCGGGTGAAGTATTTATCCAAACTTATAACCCAACTCACTACGCGATTCAATTAGCGCAAGGTCATCAATATGAACGATTCTTTGAAACGGAGATGCGGATGCGTCATATGGCCAACTATCCACCGTACTTCTTTACCACGATGATCACTTTCTCGAGTGAAGAAGAAGGGGTGGCGTTTAAGAAAGCCATCGAAGTGCATAAGGCGTTGAAGGCGAATGTGTCACCGAATGCAGTGGTGTTAGGACCGACTGCGAAATCGATTGCGCGAATGAATAATCGTTATTATTTCCAAATTATTGTGAAGTACAAAAACGAACCGCAATTGCAAGAGTTCTTAGAACAATTGATGATGGAAACACAAGAAGTCGGTTCGAAGAAATTACTCATGACGATTGATATGGAACCACAACATTTCTTATAGAGGTGAAAAATGAAGAAAGTTATTTTTATGGGAACGCCTGAGTTTTCAACAGGTGTTTTGAAACGATTAATTGAAGATGAAACAGTTGAAGTGATTGCCGTTGTCACACAACCAGACCGTGCAGTTGGACGTAAGAAAATCATTACACCAACTCCTGTAAAGGTCGTGGCATTGGAGCATGATATTCCTGTTTACCAACCAGAAAAATTAAGTGGGTCGCAGGAATTGGAAGAGTTAATGCAACTAGATGCAGATTTAATTGTAACGGCAGCTTATGGTCAATTCTTACCAACGAAGTTTTTAAACTTCCCTCGTTTTGGTGCGGTGAACGTTCACGCGTCATTATTACCAAAATATCGTGGTGGAGCGCCAATCCATTATGCGATTATGAATGGGGACAAAGAAACTGGCGTAACGATTATGCGAATGGTTGCAAAAATGGATGCGGGTGCGATTATTTCACAACGCGCCATTCCAATTACTGGCGAAGACGATGTGGCTAGTATGTTTGAAAAACTAAGCATCGTTGGAGCGGATTTACTAATCGAAACATTACCAGCGTTATTTGCTGGAACCATTACTGAAGTAGAGCAAGACGAAGCGCTTGTATCGTTCTCTCCAAATATTTCAAGAGAGCAAGAACAAATTGACTGGAATAAAACAGCGGCTGAAGTGGATTGTTTCGTACGTGGCTTACGTCCATGGCCAACTTCATTTACGGTTTTAAATGGAAATCGTGTGAAGATGTGGGGTGTTGCTTTAACGGATAAACAAACCACTAAAGCACCAGGTAGCTTATTTGTAGAAGGCGGACGTCTATATGTGGCTTGTGGTGGCGGAACGGTTCTTGAGATTACACGTCTTCAACCAGCAGGAAAAGCACAAATGGATGCGAAGGCATTTATGAATGGATTTTCAGAATGGTTGAAGAATGATGCGGTTTTTGAGGGATTAAACCATGAGTAATGTACGTGACATTTGCGTAGAATTATTAACGAATGTAGAAAAGAATCAAGCATACTCGACAGTCGCGTTTCAAAATGTGTTACAAAAACATAAATTGGATGCAAGAGATAGAGGACTATTAACGGAATTATTCTACGGAACCATTCAACGTAAACTGACATTAGACTTCTATTTAAAACCATTTATCGAGAAACAAAAGAAAATGGAATTATGGGTGCTAAGTCTCCTACGAATGACTGTATACCAAATGGCGTATTTAGACCGAGTGCCTGATCATGCAGCTATTTTTGAAGCCGTTCAAATCGCGAAAAAACGTGGCCATCAAGGGATTGCCAAATTCGTCAACGGAGTTCTTCGAAATGTTCAACGCGGAGGATTCGATGGAGTTTCTTCTATTAAAGATGAACGTGAACGTTTGAGTGTTGAATATAGTATGCCACGTTGGATTGTGGATTTATTATTTGAACAATACGGAGAAGAGGCTAGAGAAATTTTTCCAAGTTTAAATATTGCTCCTCACTTAAGTGCGCGTATTCAAAATCCAGAGATGTCGATTGAAGAAGCAAAAATTCTTCTTCAAGAAGAAGGTGTGACGGTTCAGCCGAGCAAATTGTCTCCTCGTGCAGTGATTGTTGAAGAAGGAGATTTACTAGGGTCGAAAGCATTCAAAGATGGAATGGTTACCGTTCAAGATGAGTCTTCTTCATTAGTGGCCCAAGTAGGAAAACTTCAACCTGGAGATAAGGTACTCGATACTTGTGCAGCTCCTGGAGGAAAAACCACTCATTTTGCAAGTTACTTAGTAGCCAAAGAGGGCGGACTTGTAGAGGCGCTGGATTTACATGAGAATAAATTACGCAAGATTCATCAAAACGCAAAACGTTTAGGAGTAGAAGACAGAATTCATACTCATGCACTTGATGCTAGAAAAGTTGGCGAACTATTTAAAGAAGAAAGCTTTGACGCGGTTTTTGTGGATGCACCTTGCTCTGGATTGGGCTTGATGCGTCGTAAACCAGATATAAAATACACAAAAAATAGTGAAGATTTAACAAAATTAACAAAAATACAGTTGGAAATTTTGTCTGCAATTGCTACAATGGTAAAGAAAGGTGGAAAACTCATCTATTCAACTTGTACAATTAACAAGGGTGAAAATGAAGAAGTAGTCCATAACTTTTTACGAGAACATCCGGAATTCGAATTACAACCAATCGAAGAGTTTGGTTGTACAAAGGAAAATCCGATGCTTACGATTTTACCGCATGAATATCATACAGATGGATTTTTCATTGCGAGAATGGTAAGAAAATAAATTCGCAACAGGAGGAAAAATATGGAGATAGCCATCAAAAGTGACGTCGGACAAAGACGTACTTTAAATGAAGATGCTGCCGGATATTTTTTGAATACTCAAAACGTGCCGATGATTGTTGTGTGTGACGGAATCGGCGGGCATAATGCTGGGGATGTAGCAAGTGCTATGGCATTATCGCATTTGGGAAAACGTTGGGAAGAAGAAAGTATTACGGATACAGAAGCCGCTTATCAATGGCTCGTTAAAAATATTCAGGCCGAAAATGATCGTATTTTCCAAAAAGCGAATCAATATCGTGAGCTAGATGGAATGGGAACAACGATTGTGGTTGCCGTAGTAATCGGTTCTGAATTGTTAATTGCAAACGTCGGTGATAGCCGTGCTTATTTGTATCGCAATTTTCAAATGAAACAATTGACAGAAGATCATACTCTCGTACAAGAGCTGTTAAAATCTGGAGAGATTTCTGAAGAGGAAGCCAAAAGCCACCCTCAACGAAATATTGTAACGCAGTCTTTAGGGATTACACTGAATGTCCAGATTGATTTTGTAAGAGTGAGTCTAAAAAATGGAGACACGATTTTCCTTTGTTCAGATGGATTATCGAATATGGTTGAAGATCAATATATTAAAGAAATTCTAGGGAATTATTCAGATGTAACAACGCAAGCGAATAAAGCGGTCGATGCTGCAAATGAAGCGGGCGGTCGCGATAACATTACAGTTGCGATTGCAAAATATACTGCCAGGGAGGAGGTAGAAGAATGATTGCACCAGGAAAAACAGTTGGTGGTCGCTATAAAATCAAGTCTCATATCGGGACAGGTGGTATGGCCACTGTATATTTAGCACAAGATTTAATTCTAGAAAGACCCGTGGCAGTAAAAGTGTTGCGCTTAGACTTCCATACAAATGAAGCTGCGATGAGACGTTTCCAACGAGAAGCACAATCAGCAACACAATTAGTCCATCCAAATATTGTAAGTGTATATGATGTTGGAGAAGAAGACGGAACAAATTACATTGTAATGGAATACGTCGAAGGAACGGATTTGAAAGAGTACATTCGCGAGAGAGGACCTCTTCCACCACGTGAAGCCGTTCGTATTATGACACAAATCGTTTCAGCGATTGAACTCGCTCACCAAAATCGAATCATTCACCGTGATATCAAACCACAAAATATTTTGATTGATAGAGAAGGTAATGTGAAAATCACAGACTTTGGGATTGCGATTGCACTTTCTGAAACGTCATTAACACAAACAAATACATTACTTGGTTCGGTTCATTATTTATCTCCTGAACAGGCAAGAGGTGGAATGGCAACGATTCGCAGTGATATTTATGCACTTGGTATTGTGTTGTATGAATTATTAGTCGGTGAAGTGCCTTTTGAAGGAGAATCAGCAGTTTCAATCGCGTTGAAACATTTCCAAGAGCCGCTTCCTCGAATTTCACAGATGTTACCAACCGTACCACAAAGTTTGGAAAATGTGGTGTTGAAGGCGACGGCGAAAGAACCTCTTGATCGTTACAGTAGTTGCTATGAAATGTTGGAAGATTTACAAACATGCTTAAATCCAGAACGTTTACACGAGCCAATGTTTAAACCAACTGCTTTCAGTCAGGAAACAAAGGTGTTGCAACCAATTACGACAGGACCAATCCCTCGTAAGGTACCAGCAACAAGTAAGGAAGTTCCTGAAATTCAATTTGACGAAGAGAAGAAAGTGGTTCAAGAGGAACCTAAAAAGAAGAAGAAAAAGAAATGGCCATGGATCTTATTGCTACTATTTATCATCATTAGTGCTGGAACTATCTATGCATTTATTCAAACTTCTCCAAAAGACGTAAAAGTTCCGGATGTAACGAACCTTACTGAAGCAGATGCTAAAGTAAAATTAGCAGATGCGAACCTCGAAGTGTCAGATGTGCAAAAAGTGAAGTCGGACACTGTTGAAGAAGGGAAAGTTGTAGAGACGAACCCTAAGGCAGGAAGTTCTGTGAAAGAAAAATCTAAAGTCGTATTAAAAGTAAGTGCTGGTAAAGACACCGTTGAAGTCGGAGATTATACCGGCAAGACTTTCGATGAAGCCAAAGCAGCCTTGCAAAAACTAGGAATTGCAGTAGAGAAGAAAGAAAGTTATTCAGATACTGTAGAGTCTGGTAAGGTAATGGAACAAAGTGTTGCTAAAGGTGAAAAAGTAGTCGCTAAAGATACAAAAATGGTTTTAACCGTATCTAAAGGAAAAGAGCCAGTAACGTTAATCAACTTAAAAGGTTATTCGCGTTCAGGCGTTGAAGACTACGCGAAAGAACATGGCTTGAAGTTACAAATTTCAGAAGAAAATAGTAATGAAACAGCAGATACTGTTATTAAACAATCACCAGCAGAAGGCACAGCTCTTAAAAAAGGTGATACATTAACAGTTGTCATCTCAAAAGGAAAAGGAGAACGAGTAGTATCTCGCCAATTCACGATTCCTTATGAAGCGAAGAAAACAAATAATAACAACAATAATAATGCGAACTCAGGGTCAAATACCCAGGGAGCAAAACAAAATACAGTTGAAATCTTTATTCAAGATGCAAACAATAATATGAATACTGCGTATCGTACTTTCAAGATTTCTGAAACCACAAGTGTAACTATTGATTTTACGTTTAACAATCAAGTTCCAAGTGGTAAATACATCATTAAAAGAGATGGTGTAGCAATCGATACAGGAGTCGTACAATAGAGTATATATGAGAGTCTAGGTTCATGTAACCTAGGCTCTTTTTTGAATTTTTATAGAAGAATATAATATATAAAATTTTCTTATTCATTTCAGTTGAAATTGGTTATCAGTTATGATAAATTAATATCACTGTTGAGCGAACGTTCGCTTATAAAACAGTTTCAAAAAAACTTTGAAAAAGTTACATGAAATCTGTTGACAGTAAAAATGTCCTATGATAGGATATAGAAGTTGTTGCAAAACAACG
>CAUPXN010000031.1:0-14476 GCA_963515505.1 uncultured Streptococcus sp. | reverse complement strand
GATAATATTTTAATGTGGTCTTATTACGCCAATAGCCACGCAGGGTATGCGCTGGAGTATTCGTATGCGAGTCTTTTAGACAAAATTCATTCCTTAAAGGTAGACGGACTCTGTGTATACGGCCCAGTGGAATATATTGATAAACGTCCGAACACGAGAAGCAATAGCAATCAATTCTCGTATTCGAATCTGAATTTCTATATTAAGGCGACCTTTGCAAAATTCAAAGAGTGGCAACACGAAAGAGAATACCGTTTCGTGTGCATTTTGGATGAAAACACAGAAGGCGCGCAAGAAGTTCTGGGAGATTGGGTGGTCATTCCACAAGTGGATGTCGTGCAGGGATACGCTGGATGTAACAATACAAAAATCAAAGTAAAGGCGCAGTACCCTATCCAAAAATTAGAAAAAGATATATTGAATTATCAACTAAAATAAGTAATCGTCATTTGAAAATTATCAAAAAGGAGTATGACAATGAAAAAAATAAAAAGAATATTAGGGATGCTTCTAGCGTTAATGTGTGTAGTAATTTTTGCTGCATGTGGAAACCTTGGAGCAGAAGAAGTCGCACAGTATGATTTAACATCCCAGGGAATAAAGGTACTGTCTAATAAAGGGAACGTCTATTATATTGGTAGAGGCGTTCAAATGGAGAATTACGATAAATTTACCGAATCTCTAACGAAATATATTGAAAATGTGAAACAAGTAGTATCTTCAGAAGTTTGGATTGATAATAATAACGATTTGTATATCGGAGAAGGTGGCGAACCGAAAAAAATCGGTAGCAATATCGTTATGGCATCCGGAACTCAAATGGGACTCTTAGCAGTTGATAAGGATGGTTACTTGTATGCTTATGGGATAAAACCATATAATGGATTCGACAAAGATTTCAAAGAATTAACGAAAATTGAAGATGTTAAAGATGTCTTCAAAGTATCATCGATGGGAGATTCAGATTGGAGATTCTTTACGTTAACGAAGGACGGAACTGTTTATTTTAAGCAGTATGACGGGGAATTTACAAAGATAATGGATAATGTGAAAGATATTCAAGGTAGCTATTTTATTGATAAACAGGATGTTGTATATCTTTGGAATACTAAGGGTATCGTTAAGATGGCTCCAAAGCTACAAATCAATTTGCAAAAAGATATAGCAAATACCGTGCTTCTTGAGAATAATACGATCTCGTATTATGCAGGGACCGGAGTAAAGTTTGATAAGGATGATCCGAAGATAGAGCAGCTCTATAATCATTATCCTAAAGATATCAAACAGGTGCTGTTCGTTAATTATCCAGGAGACTCGAAAGAAGACAGGGTTATCAATCTAAAATTAGTATATGTAAATACAAAAAATGAAATTGTTCTGTACGGAGTGCACAATGTTTATGGCGCAGAAGGAACAGTGGATGTCAATACAAAAGTGTCAAGGAGTTTAGACGACGTGTCTAAGATTTGGGAATTTATTCGAAATCCGGAAAAGAATTAATAAGCGTTCCTTATGATCCCTACTATAAAGATATCCGTAAAGATTTTACGTCATCATTTATAAAGAAAAAAACAGACTTAAAACCATTCTTTTACAAGGGAGATTTTAAGTCTGTTATTATTTTTGTAGCATTTTGAATGGATTTAGTTTCTCGAACAGTGGAATCAATAAGATCCAGAAGACGACATTTCCGATGGCGTGGTACGTATCGAATAGAACGCCGTTTAAATAGTAAATCCAGAAGTTCAGACCAGACATGCTGAATACCCAGAAAATCGAGATGATAAAGCCGTATAAGTAGCCCATCAGTCCTGCAAAGATTGGAAAAAGAATCCAAGCTAGGCGCGGGAATTGTTTTCTTTTTCTCCACAATGGACGAAGAAGCAATGCACAAGTGCAGACGAGGGCAAAACTAATCATCTGATAGAGCGTCCACGGCCCCATGCTTACTAGAAGGTTGGAAATCAAAATGGAGATGCTACTGATAGCAACGCCGTACAAAAGTCCAAGTTCTAGCGTAATCCAAATGACCACAACGGTAATCGGTTGAACATTTGGAAGTGAGAGAAGTCCAAGTCTTCCAATCACGCAAAAGGCTGATAGTAGGGCGATAAGGGTAATTTTTTTAGTTGAATTGACCATAGGACTATTGAAGTTTATTGAGTTTCCAGTCGATGACGTCGCCTGCTTTTAGGATGACTTCTTTTGCACCGACAGGGCTCATCGTACCGTTCACGTCGAATAACCAGTATTTGTTTTCGGCTGGGACTTGTTCCACACCGTTAATAGAAGAGATAAAGCCGTCTTTCTCAACGATTTTTAGTTGTGCTTTCATCACGTCTAGAAGATTGTCGCCTTCTTTGAAAGTGAGGGTGAACGGGCTGCCTTCGATGGCTTGTCCGTCTTTTGTAACATTTAGAGTAACACTAGTGGTTTGAGCAGCAGTAGTCGTTTCAACACTTGTCGTCGTTGAGTTCGTATTTGCAGGTGTTTGTCCACATGCGGTTAAGAATATAGCTGCTGTTAAAATTCCAAAAATTTTCTTCATGAGAATCTCCTTTAGGCTGTTTTAATCAGCCCTCATTCTAACAATCTTCATAAAACTTGTAAAGTAATTTTTGACAAAAAAGATAGAAAAGACTTTGCATTTGTGATAAAAATGGTATACTAAAGTGTAATTAATTTTTAGGAGGAATGTTATGGAACACACGAGTGAGTTCAATACAAAACTTGAAAAAGCATGTCACAAAAAGGAGGCACTTTTTGACGAGAGTAAGATGCGTTATGCACTGCGTTCAATGTTTGCGGGAGCATTTTTAACGATGAGTACAGCCGCAGGAGCTCATGCAGCACAAATTATTGCTGGATTAAACCCTGCTCTAAGTAGATTTACTTTTGCATTTATCTTCACTTGGGGATTAGTTTATGCTGTATTTTTAAATGGCGAGTTAGCTACTTCAAATATGATGTTCTTAACAGCGGGAGCTTATCAAAAGCATATTAAATGGTCTAAAGCAATTGCTATTTTATTCTATTGTACTCTATTTAATTTAGTTGGGGCCATGTTTATAGGAGCGTTATTCGCAAATAGTTCAGCATTTAACGGAATCAATGCAAATGAATTCATAGCAAAAGTTGCTGAATTGAAATTGTCTCGTTCAAACGAACTAATTTTATTAGAAGGTATTTTAGCAAATGTCTTTGTTAACGTAGCAATTCTTTCGTTTATTTTAATCAAGAGTGAAGAAGCTAAATTATGGATTGTTATTTCTGCAATTTTTATGTTCGTTTACCTAGTAAATGAACACGTAGTGGCGAATTTTGCATCGTTCTCTATCGTGAAATTCTCACCCGTTGGAAACTCAATCGATGCCTTGAATTGGCTAAATATTATTCGTCATTGGTCAGTATCATTTGTTGGGAACTGGATTGGTGGAGGAATCTTAATCGGGTTAGCTTATGCATTCTTAAACCGTACAAAAACTTCATATGTTGATTAATCAAAAATGAATATTGTAAAGGAAAAGAACCGCCATAAATGGCGGTTCTTTTTTGGGTGTATTTATCTTTTTAGGTTGGATGTCTCACATCCTGGAGTTGAACTCGAAAAGGCAGAAACGACGTCCACTTCGACAAATATCCGCACGACTGCAAGCAGTCCCTTGCGTTATTTGTCTCCAGTGATTCGTTTCTAAGCGCCTTTTCTCGTATCCTGTAGTTGAACTCGGGCGTGAAGTTGAGTTCGCCATCGCAGAAATGGCGTGCGTTTCCTCAAACGTCCGCAGAACGTTTCACGTTCCTTCCGGCGTTCGAGTCCAACGTTCCATTTCTGGGCGCGATGTCTCACATCTTAGAGTTGAGCCTCTGATCGCTTTTTCTCACATCCTGGAGTTGAACTCGGGCTCACAGGACTGACGTCCACTTCCTGATATGTCCGCACGACTCGTTTCGAGTCCCTTGCGGCATATCAGTCCAGTGTTTCAGTCCTGAGCGTTCGCCCTCGTATCCTTGTTAGAACGGTCTCTTGCTTTTGTTTTCGTATCCTAATAGGATGTCTGGGAATTCTTGGCTTACTGCGTAGAAGAATGGTTGTAGTAAGTCATCTGTTTCGTCCCCAACGTTCTTAATGAGTAGAGAAGTTTTCTTTCTACGGTATGATTTGTCGTTCGTTAGAAGGATTAATTGAGAAGTACGGCTAACTGTCATTCCGTAAGATTTTTGAGTGTAAATGTAGTGGTAAATTCGTTCAGCTTTTGTTAAGTCATATACTTGGAAATTCTTGTATGTCGCAAGTAGGTGATGTTTGTATAAAACAATTCCTAATTGATTATCGACATAAGTTGCATTCTCTAATACTGTATCCATTGAATAGTTTAATTCTGGATAAGCGTTGTATAATTCGTTATACGCTTTGTCTTCGCCTTTACGTGTTGCGAAAGCACTATAGAAGAATACAAGAGCAATAATACCAGCAATCCCAGCAACGATATATGCGAATTGACGGTCTTTGTCAAATTCGTAAACAGAAACGTAATATTCTGTTTCTGCTAGTTTTGAAACTGTCTCATTTTCTCTAATCAAATCTTTAAAGTTAATAGTGTAGTCACGGATGGCACCGTCTGCACCTGATTTACGCATCTTAGCAGCAACAATCACTGGAGTATCTACATCAGCAGATTTAATTTTATCAGCTAATTTATCTCCTTTTTTAATTTCGATAGTTGAATAACCGTAATCATCCGTATCTACTCCTGAAAATTCGATAAAATAGAGGTCTGTGTCACTTTCTTTGACACTTCCGATAGAATCAGGTTGAGCGTACGTAATTTTTACAGCTACCGTTTCTTCGTCTTTCATTGTAGAAGTACCAAAGATTTTACCTTGTTTGTATAAGTTGTCGGCAGTTTGATAGAACTGGAAGTATCCTAGCGCGCCAAGAGCAACGATGATAGAGAGAACTCCAGCGATGATTAAGCCGATAATAGTTTTAGTACTGCGTTTTTCAGTCATGATTATTCTCCTTTAAAATAGGTTGTATGATAGATATAATATACCACAAACAATTTTGAACTGCAAAATAAATTTTTCACTTTAATGGAGAGAATTTATTTGGGGTGTGCATAAAAAATCCGACCCGCATTGCGAGTCGGAGGGTGGGTTTAGTACTGGGGAAGGGGAAATCGCAGAAATCGCAGGAATCACTTGCGCTAGTGATACCTCTTCATAATTATACGCATCTACTTCGGCGCAGTGGTTTATTGACATTCTTTTCATCACTCGTGATTCAAGAATGTCTAATAAACTTTGCGGGCGAAAGACTACGAAGCAAAAAAGACTCGCACTGCGAGTCTTTTTTTAACTTCTGTCTTTCTGCCTAAAACGGTCTATTATTTTCATATCCTACTGCGACGTTAGGGAATTCTTGGGCCACAGTTTGGAAGAATGGTTGTAAGAAGTCATCGGTTTCTTCCCCAATATTATGGATAGAAATCTTCGTTTTCTTACCACGGTATGATTTGTCATCTGATAAGAAGATAAGGAATGAATCAATGTTTGTTGTCACTCCATATTTCTTGTGTGTTACTTGATAGTGGTAAACGCGATTTGCTTTTGTAATGTCGTATACTTCTAAGCCGCTCCAAGTAGTGAAGAAGTGGTTCTTGTAGATGTATACAAACGTTTCGTCGTCAGCATAAGTCGCATGTGTTTTTAATAGATCTAAGTTGTCACGTAATTCTGGGTAAGCAGCGTAAATTTCATCGTAAGCCGCACTAACTTTTCTACGTTTCCAGAAGGCTAAACCAACAAATACAAGACCTGCGAGTGTAAGACCAGCAGCGATGATTAATTGAGTTTTTTGAGTAGATGATTTGTCAGAGATAGATAAGTAGTCTCTATATTCAATCTCTTGTCCAACTAAATTATAGCTCTTGAAACCATTGAGCATAAGGTCGTCGTAGTTTTTAATAGCTCCTTTGTTTCTAGAAGAGTCCACAAGGGTAACAGCCATTATCTCAGGGTTATCTGGTAAAGTACTATTCTTTGCGACTAATTTTTGAGCAGTTTCTTTATCGAGTTCAAGACCTACATAAGCGTATTTTTTTTGGCCATTTGACTCTTTACCTTCATCTTCATACTCAATAATGTATACGTATGAACTTCCGTTATCTACTGAAATTACAGGATTAGCTGTAATTTGTGTAATTTTGACAGCCAGTTGATCGCCATCCTTTGCAGAATAGTGAGTAAAGAATTTATTGTCCTTTACCAATGTGTCAACGTCTACTTTCTTGAGAGCGAAGAAAGCAAGGACAGCAGCTACAATTAATAAAATTACTCCGAAATAAAAACGGATATTAAAACCGTGGTTACGATTTTCTGTCATAAAATAAAAACTCCTTTGCAATAATATTGATTAAATTAACAGTACTCTAGATAATGATTTTTTGCAAGCTGATTCTTAATGAAAATGAACTAAAAAAGGACTCGCAGTGCGAGTCCGTTGTAGTTTCCACATAAGCGCAGTGGTTTATTGACATTCTTTTCATCACTCGTGATTCAAGAATGTCTAATAAACTGTGCGGGCGAAAGACTACGAAGCAAAGAAGACTCGCACTGCGAGTCTTCTTTTAGCTTCTGTCTTTCTGCCTAAAACGGTCTATTATTTTCATACCCTACGGCAGTGTCAGGGAATTCTTGGGCAACTGCACGGAAGAATGGTTGTAAGAAGTCATCTGTTTCTTCACCGACGTTCTTAATTTCAATTTTCTTTTTCTTACCTTTGTATGATCTGTCGTCTGACAAGAAGATTAGGAATGATTCAATGTTCGTTGTGATTCCGTATCTCTTGTGTGATAACTGATAGTGGTAAACGCGTTTTGCTTTTGTGATGTCATATACTTCTAATCCGCTCCAAGTAGTGAAGAAGTGGTTTTTGTAGATGTATACATATGTTTCGTCATCTGCATAAGTAGCGTTTGTACGTAGTAAATCTAAGTTGCCACGTAATTCTGGGTAAGCAGCATACATTTCGTCGTAAGCCGCACCAACTTTTTTACGTTTCAAGAACGCTAATCCGATAAATACAAGACCTGCAAGTGTAAGTCCTGCGGCAACCATTAATCCACCTTTTTTTGCAGAGCTAGCTTCTGTTTGAGAGAAGTAGAATTGTGTTTCTGCACCAGCTTGTAGAAGGTTATAGTTTTTGAACGCTTGAGTAATTAAGTCGCTGTAGTTTTGAATCGCATGTTTATTACGGTATGAATAAATGATTGTACCGTAAACATATTCTGGATTGTCTTGCATTGTATCAGCTTTTGCGACTAATTTTGCAGCATCTTCTTTTGTTAATTCAAGACCGATATAACCAGGTTCTTTTCCTTTTGAAGTACCTGCTTTTTCATATTCAACAATGTAGATATAGGTTTTTCCTTTATCTACTTCGATGACGGGTTCTTTTGAGATCTCAGTAATTTTTAGAGCTGATTCTTTATCGTCATTGCTTGAACTGAAGGGAAGAGCTTTTCCGTCTTCATAGATTTTTTTAGCGTCTGGTTTTTGGAAGTTGAAAAATCCGACGACGCAAGCGGCAATAATTAAAATAAGTCCGAAGTAAAAACGAATTCTAAAGCCGTGATTACGATTTTCTGTCATATGATATAAACCTCTTTTCGATAATATAGATATAATACATCTATAATACTCTAGAAAATAGCATTTTGCAAGTGACTTTATTTGAATACTGAGATTATCATATATGGTAATTATCATATATGATAATTTCGTGTTGAAAAAAATAAGGAATCCTGTTGGACTCCTTATCTCTTACTTTCTTTTTTCGCCTCAATCTCAATAGCTGGGAAGTCTTGACGCAATTTGTCAAAGAATGGCTGTAGATGTGCATCGGTCTCTTCGCCGATATTTTTAATTTGAACTTTCGTACTGCGAACCACGGCGTCTGGATCACTTGTTGTGAACACAAGGTACGACTTCATGAATCTGCCACCTTCTTCAGGGTAAAATGTTTTCTCGAAATGGTGTACGCTCTTCGTTTTGTTTAAATCATAAATCTCTAAGCCTTTTACAGTGGAGCAGAAAAAGTTTTTATAGATATACACGCCTAAGGTATCATCGATATAATCGGATTTATTCAATAATGTAGATAAACGTTTGCCTTTCAACTCTGGATGACTTGCCACTAACGCTTCTGTGTTCTTATATCCTGCAAATAAACTGTTGTAGTATGCCGCAAATTGATGATGTTTTTCCGCTAAATATACGAGTACTAGTCCTGGAATCAAGAGGACGAGAGAAAGGATTAGGAAGAGTTTTTGTCTTTCCTTTCCTGGTTTAATCGATAAATAGTTCTGATAACGACGTGAAAGTGGGGCTTTGATGTATTTTTCCATCGCATTTTGGGTACGATAGCTATAATCCATCACTTTCTTATCGTGAAATTCCGGCTCAACAAAGGTACCCGCAACTTTTTCAGGATGATCTCTTAAGGTATTTTTCTTATCGATTAATTGTTTGGCGGTCTCTTCATCTAATTCTAACCCGATGTATTGTGTCGTTTCGTTTCCATGAGAATCTTTTTCTAAATAAGAGACGATATAAAGCGACCATTTTCCAAAGTCCGAGTTTTGGACGGAGTGCTTGTCGATACCAGTGACCTTTAAGATAGAATCTTCATTTTTAGTGATGTCCTTTAGGTTAAAATATTTATTTTGTAGTTGTAATAATGGAACGTTCAGTCTTGTTAATGCGAAAACAAGGCAAAGCATAGCCGCAACGATTAAGGCGACCCCGGGATAAAAACGTTTATTATAACCACGAACACGATTCTTGTGCATATGAAAAACTCCTTTTTCTTGTTAGTTCTATGGTAATGGAGATGGAAGAGAAAGGCAAGGGGGGAGTTGGGTCCTCGAGGTAAGAATCGAAACTTAAAAAATGTATATGGCAATGTCTTATGGGATTTATACTTTTATTCAAATTGTAATGCCCACCCCCAAATCCTTCGCACTGTGAAGGATTTTGCAGAACGTTTCACGTTCCTTCCGGCGTTCGAGTCCAACGTTCCATTTCTGATCGCGATGTCTCGCATCCTTGTATATCCTAAGCATTAAATTTTGGTGGTTAGGTTATCCATGCTATGATGGACCTATCGCAAAGGCGATGGATTATACCAGTAAAGGAGAATTGTTATGAAAAAATCAACCAAATTATTAATGACAACACTACTTGTTTCTTTAGGTTTGGCTGCATGTGGTGGCAATTCAACATCGACATCAAGTAATCAACAAAGTTTAACGATTACAACATTCGGAGAATTAGCAACATTAGATAGCGCGGACTACGATGATGTGCCGAGTTCAGATATGTTAGGGCAAATTTTCGAAGGATTATATCGTGTCGCAAAAGACAATAAAGTTGAATTAGGAATGGCAGCAGAAGAGCCAACTGTGAGCGCGGATGGTCTTGTATATACGTTCAAATTACGTGATGCAAAATGGTCTGACGGAACTCCTGTAACAGCAGGCGACTTCGTTTACACTTACCGTAAATTAGTAGACCCTAAAGAAGGACATGTGGCGCAATCAGCAGATGTGTTCAAAAACGCGAAGAAAATTCGTTCAGGGGAATTATCTACAGAAGAATTAGGAGTTAAAGCGATTGATGATAAAACATTAGAAATCACGCTTGAAAATCCTGCTCCATATTTACCAAAATTATTAACAGGGTCACGTTTCTTACCGCAATCTGAAAAAGTGGCGAAAGAAAAAGGCGAAGGATACGGTTCTTCAGCGGATTCAATCGTGACAAACGGACCGTTCAAATTAGAAGGATGGACAGGTTCTGAACTTTCTTGGAAACTTGTGAAGAACGACGGCTACTGGGATGCAGCAAACGTTCAATTACAAGACGTCACTGTGAATGTATCGAAAGAAGTGGCGACTTCTGTTCAATTATTTGACGGAAAACAAGTCCAATACACAACAATCAGCGAACAATTCGTGGATCAATACAAAGGGCAACCAACGTACCATGCGATTCCAAAAGCAACAATGGGATACATGAGTTTCAACGTTGAACGTAAGATTACAGGAAACAAACACTTCCGTCGTGCGATTGCGATGGCATACGATAAAGCGGCTCTTGTAAACAACGTATTAAAAGACGGCTCAATCGTTTCAAATGGTCTTGTTCCAAAAGGTTTTGCTGAAAACCCAGAAACGGGTAAAGATTACGTGGAAGACCGTGGCGACTTACTCAGCTACAATGTAGAAGAAGCGCAAAAAGAATTAGCTCTTGCGAAACAAGAGTTAGGCATGGACACGATTGAAGTAACATTATTAACGTCAGATGCAGGTAGTGCGAAAGTGGTCGGCGAATATTTACAAGCGCAAATCCAAAAGAACTTACCAGGCGTGACATTGAACATCAAATCAGTGCCATTGAAAAACCGTCTTGAATTACAACGTGCAGATGATTTCGACTTCTTCTTCGGAACATGGGCACCTGACTATCAAGACCCAGTAAACTTCTTAGAACAATACGTAACAGGTGGCGGAATCAACTTCGCGAACTACTCAAGCGAAGCCTACGATAAAGCTGTTGCTGAAGTGAAAACAACTTACGCAACGAAGCCAGCAGAACGTTACAAACAAATGATTGCAGCAGAAAAAATCGTGATGGATGATGCGATTGTCGCTCCAATCTACCAAGCAAGCCAAAGCTACTTACTTGCTGAAAACGTAGACGGATTCGAAGTACTTCCATTCGGACGTACCATCAACCTCCGTCAAGCCTCTGTAAAATAATCATAGAAGCAAAAATAAGAGACTCGAAAAAATTTCGAGTCTCTTTTTCATTTTGTAAAAAAGCAAAATGTAACATATAAGTTACATTTTAATAATTCTCTCTTTGAACGATTTTGTCCAAAGAGTTTTTTTATAAGGCTTTTGTCATATGGTAATACGGATGACCGCTTAAGACGCGTTCACTTTCAGGCGTGTAGCCTAGTTTTTCGTATAATTTGTAGGCCTTTGTATTGTCCTTCTCGCAGTTGAGGGCGATTTTGGTAGCCCCTTGTTTGCGCGCTAAGTTTTCTACTTCGACCAATAATTTACGGCCGATTCCAATGCGACGATATTTGGGATAGACCGCTAAAATATCGATGTACCATTCGCCAGGCATCGTCTCCTTATCCTCGTAGAGCGGAATTTGATGCGGGGTATTGTAATCCTCGTACAATCGGTGAAACGGGTCGTCAATCGCATCTTCTAAGTGTCCGTGATAGCCAAAGATGGCCCCGGCGACTTTTCCTTCATGAATATACACAAGCGTGTTCTTCAGTCCGTAGCGAAACTGGTCATCGAGCATGGCTTCTTCTAGCATCGCGTAGAGCATTTCCGGGCTTGTATGTTCCAGAATCGGCAGTTCCATATCTTGCATAATCAGTTCGATTAGCGGGATGATTTGTCGTCTCTCATCGCGCTTAGGTTGTCTAATCATTTCTGAACTCCTTGGAATTGTTCCCGATAATCCGTTGGCGAAATTCCCGTACTCTTACGGAATTGTTTTGAGAAATACGTTGGAGTGGTAAATCCAACAATATCCGCCACTTGAGAAATCGAGTAATTGGTTGTTCGTAGTAAGATTTTACTCTCTTTAATACGAATGTCAATGAGATATTCCATCGGAGACATGCCGATTTCTTTCTTAAAGCTGTGAGAAATATAGAATCGGCTTAAGTGCGTCATGGAAGCGAGGTCTTCTAGTTGGATACTTTCATGATAGTACGTTTCTAAGTAGTGTTTGATAAACGAAATATCCTTTGTCGCCTTGCTTTGTTTGCCGACTTCAAGGTCGAAGTGTTGGTGACGCAAAATTTTAATTAATAAGATTTCTAATAAGTTATGGCACACTAATTCGTAGCTCATCGATTGGGAAGTGGCCTCTTGTACCATCGCATTCAAATAACGCAAGATGTCTTTTTGCTCATCTCGCAAGTTGAAGAATGAAAATGGATGTCCACCTTCCGAGACGGGCGTTAAGTTTGAGAAGGAGAGCCCATTAATTCCTAACACAATATATTCCAGCGGTTCATCTGGAGAAGATAATTCTGTATGTTCTACTTGCGGATTGATAATGACAAAGTCGTTTGCTTTTACAGGAAAACGTTGGCCTTGAATATTAAACTCGCCTTTTCCGTCTACAACGTAAAATAATTCCGTAAAAGGGTGCGTATGGAGCGTACTATGCCAGTCGCTGTCATATTTAGATTTTGTGATAGATTCCAATTGAAACGATAAGCTCTTAATATCGGATTCCATCATTAAATAACGTTCATTGCTCATTGTCTAACCTTTCTATTTCTAAAGAGAGTTAAGAATATTATACACGTTGGGGAAAACGGTATCAATCTTAAACATTATATAAATTTTAAGTGAAATATTTAATAAAAGTTATGAAAAAATATTGGGAGCAAGTTTTCATTCAGGTTTGAACGGTTTAAACGAAGAAAAATCATGTTTGCTTGACGCAACAAGAAAGGACAGGTATTCTAACCAAGAGTAAGAAAGGAGATTCATGGAAAGTAGGAACTAAATTTTCTAGAACCTAAAATCAGAGTAGACTTTATTGCGTTAAGTGCCCGGCGGATGGAATGTTGCCACTGGGACGAAAATGGAAACATTGCGGTAATTTAGTCGCATTCGCTGCATTTAAACAACACTAGAAATAGAAGTAGTTAAATGGAGCAACTCTTTACAGTTAAAGGAGATGCTAATATGGAAAATACAAAGAAATACAATCGAAAAAGAACACTGGATATTACAGTGATGGCGATGGTTGTAGCCATTCGTCTTGTCATGGAAATGTTGCCGACAATTAAATTCGGCCTCTACGTACAAATCGGATTCGGGTTTATCGGAGCAGCCATCGCAGGGGTGATGCTGGGGCCGTGGCGTGCGGCACTTGTGGGGATCCTAGTCGATATCCTCGGAAACTTCTTCCGCGGAGAGAGTGGACAATTCTTCATCGGATACACCTTCACAGCCCTTGTCGGAGGACTCATCTACGGATACTTCTTATATAAGAGACCACTCAGATGGGAACAAATCTTTATGACAGTATTGCTCGTCACCATCTTCTGTAACCTCGGATTAAATTCAATCTGGGTGCATATGATGACGCAAAAAGCCTTCGCAGTCATTATGCCACTGCGAATCCTGAAAAATATGATCACACTCCCATTGAATACCGCCATCCTAACCGTGCTCTTTTCAAACAAAACCATGAAGATTTTAATAGAGAAATACAGGATATGAGGGCGAACGCTCAGAAATGGAACGTTGGACCCGAACGACGCAAAGGACTCGGAACGAGTCGTGCGTACGTTTGGGGAAACGTACGCCATTTCTGCGAAGCCGAACCCGACTACACAGGATATGAGGGCGAACGCTCAGGACTGAACCACTGGACCGGAGTAACGCAAGGGACTGCTTGCAGTCGTGCGGATATTTCGGGAAGCAAAACTTCACAGTGCGAAGTTTTGCAGTCCTGTGAGCCCGAGTTCAACTACACAGGGTGTGATTCGAACCCGACTACACAGGGTGTGAGGCCTTTTCAGCACCTCACCTAGCATTCGCTACCATTTAGGAGTAAAATAAAACCAAAGAACAACTATATAAACTAGTTCAAAACGAAGGGAGGCACAACCATGCCATTTATTCATGTTGAAATGATCGAAGGAAGAAGCCGTGAACAAAAAGAAGCCCTTGTCAAAGAAGTGACAGAAGTGGTCTCTAAACACACGGGCGCTCCAACAGAACATATTCATATCATTATTCAAGAAATTAAAGCCGAAAACCTTGGCCAAAACGGCAAATTAAGAGGCTAATAAACTTTGTTTTTACATCAATGTTGTTAATTCCTAGTTTACAGGAGGAGTACTATGATTAATAATAGTGATTTTGGTGGTTTTATTGTTTCGAATAATATTCTTGAGGGTAAGCCGATTCGATATACTTTTCGTGATCAATCTTCAATACCTCCGATGAATGGATGGACTCTATTATCCATTGAAGATGATGAAGAGTATCTTTCAGATGCAGCTAATTTTAAAATTCTAGGAGCCGATTCCATATATGAGATTGCTCCAGTAATGCTAGAGATTTTCGAAGCACCGTATGGGACAGATTTATGTTGGCTATATGAAGAGGGTGCTCATGTTGGCTTTTACGATTTAGTCGAAGAGAGAGAAATTACGATAGAAGAAATTTTATCTTCAGAAAATTAAATAGATTATATCCAAACTCAAGCTGGCAGAATCGCTGTTGGCTTGAATTTTTTTATTCAAAAAATTTTTTTAAACATTATTGTTGACGTTTGTAAATTACTGGTGTAAACTAACAATGTAAATTACAAATGTAAACGAAAGCGGTGAAAGTAATGAGCAAACAAAAAGAGT
>CAUPXN010000030.1:0-14619 GCA_963515505.1 uncultured Streptococcus sp. | reverse complement strand
GTCTGGATTGGCGAATGTTTGGCTCGCATGGCAGCAGGGGAAGAAGTCGGATTTTCAGTAGAAAAATACACTCCGCAAAATTATGTACGAAAAGTGTAAATTTCTGAATGTTTTTAGTTGTATTTTAGTTTTAATTTTAGTATTCTGTTTAAGGTAATTATTAACCTAAAAAACAAAGGAGGAAAATATTTATGTTAAAAGAGTTTAAAGAGTTTTTAATGCGCGGGAATATCGTTGAATTAGCAGTAGCGGTTATCATCGGTGGAGCTTTCAAAGCAATCATTGATTCATTGGTTAAAGATATCATTTCACCAATCATCGCTATGGTAGCAAACACAGGAGATATCGCAGCAGTTTCATTCCGTTTAGGTTCTGCTCAAATCGGTATCGGTGCTTTCATCGCTGCAATCATCAACTTCGTAATCGTTGGCGCTGTATTGTTCTTAATCATTAAAGGTATGAACAAAGCTGCTGAATTAGCTAAGGGTAAACAAGCTGAAGAAGCTGCTGCTGCTCCAGCTGCACCAACTGCAGAAGATTATTTAAAAGAAATCCGCGACTTATTAGCAAACAAATAATCGCCTTGAAAAGCCGAGAACCCTCTCGGCTTTTTGTGTGCAAAAAAATAAAAAAGATAACCGAACTTGATAAAAGGATAAAATTCGTTGAACCATTGTGTTATGAGTATGTGCTTGAAAGAAAAGGCGAAGCTTCGCTTCGTTTCTTTGGATTTTAGGGGAATGAGTGAATTATCGGATAAACGAGTTCAGAATCAGTTTTATTATTGAAAGAGTTATAGTGGGGCACCGGTTCGAGCCTAAGGTCTCTCACCTTTAAAGCCTCAAAGAGGACGTACGGAATAAATTCCTACGTCCTCTTATTCGTTTTAATGCTTAGTCCCACTATTCTTTCAATAAACTGATTCTTTTCGTTTATTCTCCTTAGGCGTTTGGAGGGAATCCAAAGAAACTCGCAAGCTTCTTGTTCTGGAAACACAATGATTCAACGAATTTTTCTTTATTTTTTTTGATAGAAAAACGAGAGGGGCTGGCTTTTGAACGATTAAAATTTGCTTCGTCTAGACCGGAACATCCGCGACAGAAGGTGCGGTTAACTTAAAATCTGCTTCGTCTCTAATAAAGAGAGGCTTTGTCCATTCATTAAAAATGGTTCTTCTTTTTAGAGAAAAAAGAGTATACTAAAAGTAGTATTTAATGACAGGAGTCTTGGTTATGTGGATTGTATTTGCGTTATTGTCAGCAGTGTTTGCGGCGTTGACGTCGATTTTGGCGAAGATTGGGATTGATGGGGTAAACTCGAATTTGGCGACGGCGGTACGCACGGTTGTGGTCGTTGTGATGTCGTGGCTGATGGTATTTGTGACGAATAATCAAAACGGGTTGTCTGAGATTAGTCGGAAAAGTTGGATCTTCTTGATTTTATCAGGGATTGCGACAGGAGCTTCTTGGCTTTGTTACTACAAGGCGCTTCAGATGGGGAGTGCAACAGAGGTAGCGGCAGTCGATAAATTGAGTATCGTCTTCACGTTGATATTGGCCGTTTTCTTCTTGCATGATACGTTCACTATGAAGTCACTCATTGGGTGTGCACTGATTGCGACCGGGACAATTATAATGGTTTGGTAAATAGAAAATAGCGTACGGAATTTTCCGTACGCTATTTTTTATGGAAGTAGTTCTTTGTTGAAGGTTACTAGTGTGCTGGATTGTATAGAAAAAGACTCGCGGGTCGAGTCTTCTTGGAATTAGTATTTTTATACAGAGAGCGCAATTAGTGAAATGCAAAAGGCGATGATTCGAATGAGGGTAGGGGCTAGTTTTATTTGTCCAGATTCTTTATCGGCAATATAATCACCGATAAAACATAGGATACCGCCAATACACCACATTGGAGTCACAAAGTTTCGAACGGAAGAAAAATCAACATATTTAGTATAAATAAAGAGAGCAATTAGGATTGATGAACCGATTAGTAAGTACCAACCACCCTTATGATTTTTCTGAAAGAGTAATACTTTCAGGCCCCTCACTATGTGATAGAGAATGAAAAGGAAGGTAACTATGGCAATAAACAATACAGCAATGATTATATTAAGCATAAGAAATTCTCCCTATAAGATTAAACGATGTGAAGAGTACTAAAAAGGTCTTCCACTCTATTATAAATGAAATAGCAGTGGAAGACCTATTTTTTATAAAAATACAACATTGTAGCAGACAAACCAGCGAGTGCTCCGCCGATACTCATTAAGTACCCTTGTGGCAACTCTTTATCTTCTGAATACATTTTTAACCCTTTTCTAAACAAGCGCCAATCCGAGCGTGAGAAGGACTGCGATGGTGATGCGGATAGCGTGATGTGATTTGTTGATGTTTCCTTTTTCTTTTCCGTTCTTGTATGCTCCCACGCAGCAAAGCGTTGCCCCAAGGATCCATGTAAGGAATGGAATTCCAGGTAGCACTGCGAGTAATGGGATTGTAGGAAGTGCGATGAGTCCTCCTGCAAAAACGAGGATGTTTCCTGTTGTTTTGTCTCCTTTTAGAAGAGCGGCTCCTCCTGCGAGTAAATGCAAGAGCGCGAATGTGACGATAAAGAAGCTAAGAATAAAAAAGATGATGAATACATAGCCCATATGAGGCCCTCCTTGTTAAGCGATAATCATTAAAAATGTGATAACAAGTGCAACGATGGCACGTGCTTTGTTTGGGTCTTTAATTTTATCCGGAAATGGATTTCTATTGACGAAGCAGACAACAAACTCAAGCATTTGGTTTTCTGTTTTATATGGTTTTTCGTGCTGATTATTCCAATAAGACGCGTATAACATGACTGCCCACGCTAACATCCAGAAGATATATCCAGTGACTGATTTTTCGTAAATCAAACGGGCGGAATGAAGTGCCGTGATACCTCCAAAGAATAGTAGGAAGTTGGCGAGTGAATGTTTTTGTGTTCCAATCGTATAGACTCCAACGCTAATGAATGGTAATAGATAAAATAATGCGATGGAATTGATGATAACGTGCATAGAATTCTCCTTTGAGTTGATAGTATTCAGTATAAATTGCTCCTTGTGTTTTGTCAAAATACGGCGGGTGCGGTACACTAAGGGAGACAATGAAAAGGAGTGCCGAGATGAAATTAATACTATCGCCTGCAAAGGAAATGAATTGTGACGCATTAGAGGAACGCGACTGGGAAGTGAGCCCGGCAGCCGAAAAAGTGGTGGAAGCTGTGAGAGAAGTGCCCGAAGAGGACCTTTCTCGTGTGCTAGGGGTCAAAGGGAAGTTGCTCGACGAAAACAAAGCGTTCATCGAAGGATGGAAGGTGGCCGAAGCTGCGCCTGCCATCGAACTCTACAACGGACTGGCCTTTCGCTGGTTGAAGCAAGTAGAGGGATGGAGGGAAGGCTTAGGCTATGGAAGCAAGCATGTGCGCGTCTTGTCTGCGTTATATGGGGCTGTGGCGCCTGATGCTTATGTGAAGCCGTATCGCTTAGATATGTTGCGACCATTGCGCGTGGACGGGAAGAGCTTGAAGGCTTACTGGAAATCGGAGTGGGCCGAGTTGTTCGAAAAAGGTGAAACGGTGGTCAACTGTGCCAGTGATGAGTTCAGTACGCTACTAGACCGCACGCGTTACAACTGGGTAGATGTGGAATTTTACGAGCGTAAAGACGGGAAGTTGAAACAACACTCTACGACGTCGAAAAAAGGGCGTGGCTTGCTAGTAGGGTTTGTCATGAGCGAACAAGTAACAGACGTGAAGCAGTTGGAGGCTTTCGCAGAAGACGGATTCGCTTATGATGCGGAACTATCCACACCAGAAAAATTGGTCTTTGTAAGATAAAAATAGAGGAGTAGGACAAGTGTCTTACTCCTCTTTTGCTTATTTTCTCTCCTGTGCGACATAGGCTTGAATCGCGTCGCAAGCGTATTGACCAACGCCTTTGCCGTATTTATCGAGGTTCGTTCTGAACTCTTCGTTTTTCGCGTAGCCGAATCCGATGCTTGAGAAGACATCGATTGAGCAGTCGAAAGCGTAAGCACACATGTGTTGGTGCAGTTGTTTGGCTAAGTCCACGTTTTCGGTAGCTGTTGCGGGCAGGCCTTTTTCGATATTGTCCGCGAATGCGAAGAAGATTTTATTGAAGCCGTCCGCTACGATTTCTTCTTTTCCTTTTTGTTTGGCTTCGGCCTCGTTCATCACTGTTTCGCCGTATTTTTCAGTCGCGGCCTGTTTATATTTCTCGTTATCCTTGAAGGTGAACCCTTTGAATTTTTCTTCGGTTGTCATCGTCATTTTCCTTTCCGTAGACGCAATCGTCTTTTCTAATGTGTCGATTAATGTTAGAAGACGGTCTTTTTCTTTCTGCATTAACTTCAACTGCTGTTTTAAGTGTGGCAACAGATCATCCTCGTTCTGCGTCATCAGGGACTTAATTTCTTTTAGTGAAAATCCCAAATATTTATAGTAGAGAATCGTCTGCAATTGGGAAAGCTCCTCGTCACTGTAATAGCGATATCCATTTTCCTGTTTTTTCGGGGAAAGCAATCCAATTTCGTCATAGTGATGTAAAGTGCGCACCGATACACCACTCATTTCACTCACTTGCTTGATTAAATACATAACCTCAACTCCTAACACTAGACAGTGTAACCTATTACGTTACGTCAGGGTCAACTCTTTTCTCTTTTTTTCTTTTTCTTACTATATGAAACGAAGAAGAGGACTACCCCGAAGCGGTAAGAAGCAGTCCCCGCCTTCTCGGCACAAGCCAACATCCTCGTTCATTTAGAAGCGTACTAAAATACGATTACGGAAATCTTGCGGATTCATCGTAGCAGTAATGGGGGATAGCAACCAATGTGAATTACTGACTCTAGGGTGAAACCCGTAGAGTCAGTTTGAAGCTTGGTAGAGCTTGAGACATAAGGCTCAAGCCGTTGCCCCATTACAGCTATGATGAAACAATCCGCAAGGATTGAAGTAATCGTATTTTAAATGAGCACCCCATCTAAATGATCGATCTCATGTTGGATGACTTGCGCCGTGAAGTCGGTGAACGTTCCCGTATGCTTCTTGCCGCTAGGGTCGGTGTAGGCAACTTCAATCGTTTGATAGCGCGTCGTCTTCTTCGTGCCCGTATGGCTCAGACATCCTTCTTCTGTTTCGTAGGGGCCTTGCTTCTTCGTAATACGCGGATTCAGCATCACCAAATCCATCGGTCCAATCGCTACAATAATAATGTTCTTCTTCACGCCAATCATATTCGCTGCCATCCCTACACAGCGCTCACGGTTCGCACGAAGCGTATCTTGTAAGTCGCGGACCACTTGCGCGTCTGTTTTCGGATCGGCAACACTTGATTTTTGGCTCAGGAAGAGTGGGTCTTTTATAATATTTTTTTGCATCAGTTTTCTCCTTTATACGGTCATTCTTAAAAAGATTTTTGCGATTTCTTCAGGGGTTTCCACGCCGCCTTTTTGAATCCAATGGAAGAAAATCGCGCTATTGCTATAGATGAACACTTCTTGTGCATAATCATCTGGCAGCGGATAGACCATCTCGATATTTTTCTTAATCGGTCCAATTTGGCGCGTTAATTCCAGCAGAAAGTCATGGACGAGTTTAGCCGTATAGTTGAAACGGTTCAAGGTCATCGCGTGAACAAAATCAAAGTCTTCCTTTAAGTACTCGAAAATTTTCACGATACCAGGAAAGGCCTCTTGCTTACTTTTTGGCTGTCCTTCTTTTAATAGGATTAAGATGTTTTGTAAAATCTCGTCGATGAGTTTGTCCATCATATCGAATTTATCGACGTAATGGAGATAAAACGTTCCGCGGTTCACGCCGGCTTCTTTAGTGATATCGCTGACGCTAATAGCTTCGAAGTCTTTTTCCCTGAGTAATCGGGTGAGCGCGGCTTTTAAATCGCTTTTCGTTGTAGTTTTTCGTTTTTGGGTCGTCATTATTTACACTCTTTTCTTAAATCAACACATTGTTGAGTATTGTGTATTGTTTTTTCGCTAGTCCTATTATAAAGTAGATACGAGAAAGAATCAACACAGTGTTCATTTAACAGTGTTGAGAGAAATGAGGGATAGATATGGCTTATATCGAAATGAAGAATAGCTATAAACGGTATCAAGTCGGCGATACAGAGATTATCGCGAATAATGATGTGAATTTTGAAATTGAAAAAGGGGAGTTAGTCATTATTTTAGGGGCCAGCGGTGCAGGAAAATCGACGGTCCTGAATATTTTAGGAGGCATGGACACGAACGATGACGGACATGTGTTTGTCGACGGCGTGGACATTTCCGCTTTTGATGAAAAACAACTCACTTACTATAGAAGAGATGATGTCGGTTTCGTCTTCCAATTTTATAATTTAGTACCGAACTTAACAGCAAAGGAAAATGTGGAACTTGCTGCTGAGATTGTAAAAGACGCCCAAGATGCAGAGGAAGCCTTGAAGGCAGTTGGACTTGGACATCGCATGAATAATTTCCCTTCTCAATTATCGGGTGGGGAACAACAACGCGTTTCCATCGCACGTGCGGTTGCGAAGAATCCAAAACTTTTGCTTTGCGATGAGCCAACCGGAGCGCTCGACTACCATACCGGAAAACAAGTGCTTCAAATTTTACAAGATATGTCGCGTAATCAAGGGGCAACAGTGATTATTGTAACGCATAATTCTGCGCTGGCGCCGATTGCCGACCGCGTGATTTATATGCATGACGCGCGCGTGAAGAAAATCGAATGTAACCCAAATCCACAAGATATTCAAACACTTGAATATTAGAAGGGGTGAGGATAGTGACTAAGAAGACATTAAACAAGGATATACGAAACTCGCTTCGTCAGTCGAAGGGCCGATTCCTTTCTATAATGCTCCTCATGATGCTGGGGGCGTTCAGTTTGGTCGGATTGAAAGTGTCCGGTCCAGATATTGAAGACACCTTGAATAGCTATATGGAGAGTGCGAATGCTGCGGATTTATTCGTGGTAGCAGGCTACGGTTTAAGTGATGAGGACCAAGCCGAGATTCAAGAAGAGAATGCCGATGTGGAGTTTGGCTATTTTGTCGATACGGTGGTTGGTGATACGCCGAGTGCGATTCGTGTGTTCTCACAGACGAAGGATATTTCGACGTTCGAGTTGGTAAGTGGTGCGTTGCCTACAAAATCAAACGAAGTGGCGCTTGCTTCAACAATGACCGATCAGTATAAGGTGGGTGATACTATTCGATTGAATGAATCCGGAAGTAACACTCTACTGAAAGAGCATGAATTTACTATTACGGGGTTTGTGAACTCCAGCGAGCTCCTATCGAAGACGATTAAAGGGGTATCGAGTGCAGGAAGCGGGGACCTTAGTGGGTTTGCCGTCGTGCCAAAAGACGCGTTCGATTCTGAAGTTTATACGATTGCCAGACTTCGTTATCCGAATTTACGCAAATGGAAAACAACGAGCCGTGAGTACTCGGACAAAGTGGTGGAGTTGCAACAGGCGCTAGAAGAAAAGTTGGCCGACAATGGAACAACGCGTTTGGACACATTGAAGACGACGGCCGACGATAAGATTTCAGAAGGAAAAGAAAAGATCGCCGATGCCAAATCGCAACTCTCGGACGCCGAGAAGAAATTAGCAGACGGCAAGAGTGAAATCGAAAAGAACGAACAGTCGCTTGCTGACGGACAAAAAGAAGTTCGCAACAACGAAGCAACGATTGCTTCAGGAGATGCAAAGCTAGAAGTGGCCTGGAAACAGTTGGAAGCAAGCCGTGGCCAGCTTGAGAGTGCTCGTGTGCAAATCGAACAAGCCGTGGCGACTTTAGCCGAAAAGAACGAGCAGTTAGAGGATGCAAGTACTAAACTAACCCAAGCGGAGGAACAACTTGCTGCAAAGAAAGAGGAACTCGCAAGCGCTCAGGAGCAGCTTGAAGCCGGTCAAACGCAATTAGCGCAGGCGAAAGCACAACTAGAAGCAGGTAAGGCAGACCTTGAAACGAAGAAGACAGCCTTAGCGCAAGCAAAAGCACTACTAGCCAGTGACGCGGATGCGGCTGCGGCACAAGGTGTTACCGAAGCAAGCCTTCAAGCGATGGAGACGGCTTTAACACAGGTGGAAGCCCAAATCGTTCAAACAGAACAGGCACTGAATGCCAAAGAACAAGTGATCACTCAAAAAGAACAAGAACTTGCAGCGTGGCAAACGGCGATTTCAAACGCTGAAGCCGAACTCGCATCGAAGAAGCAGGAGTTACGCACAGGGCAAGAAGCGTATCGACAAGGCTTAGCGAAGTATTACGCTAGCTACAGCCAGTACGTGGATGGCCTCGACCGATACCGTGAAGGGGTGGCGGCCTTTGAAGTCAAAGCCGGAATGTTAGCAGAAGGCAAGGCCAAACTAGCCGAAGCCAAGCAAACATTGGCGGACGGTGAAGCCAAACTCGCGGATGCCAAAACGCAGCTAAAAGAAAGTGAAGACACCTATAACGAGAAGAAAGAAACAGCCGACAAGGATATCCAGAAGGCCGAATCCGAACTCGAAAAGGCGGAAGTGGACGTTTCAAAACTTACGAAACCGAAATACTCTGTCTATACACGTTCGACGATGCTGGGAAGCGAAGGGTTCTTCAATATGAAGACAACAGCTGAAGGAATTACGTCGGTTGGGAACCTATTTCCGATTGTGCTTTATGCCGTGGCTGCACTTGTGACGGTCACGACGATGACGCGTTTTGTAAACGAAGAACGGATCAATGCTGGGGTGTTGAAGGCGCTCGGCTATGAAACCAAAGACGTGATGAAGAAATTTGCTGTATATGGTTTTACAGCAGGGGTTAGTGGCACGGTCCTTGGAATCTTACTAGGAACGTACGCCTTGCCAAGTGCGTTGGGTGCGACCTTGATGAAGGATACGGTATTGCCAAGTATCCAGTTGAATTTCCATCCACTCATCGCCGTGATTGCGATTTTTTGCTCGCTCATTTGTAGCGTGGTGCCTCCATTATGGATTGCACGCCGCGAACTTCATGAGCAAGCTTCGGCCCTTCTCTTACCGAAAGCTCCCGTAGCTGGGTCGAAGATTTTCCTTGAGCGCATTCCGTTCATTTGGAATCGTCTCAGCTTCACGCATAAGGTGACGGCGCGTAATATTTTCCGTTACAAACAACGCATGCTCATGACGATTTTCGGGGTGGCTGGGAGCGTGGCGCTTCTCTTTGCAGGGCGTGGAATTCTCGGGTCTCTCGATGGGATTGCCGATCGCCAGTTCAAGGAAATTATTACGTATGATGCGATTGTTTCAAAAGACACTGTGTTAACGGCCTCAGAAGAACAGACGCTTCACAACTATTTAACCTCTTCAAGTGTGACTTCTTATAGCGACGTTTATAGCGAATCGGTGACGCGTGAAGTACCAGGTGTGGACGATGAGCAGTCCGTGACGCTTCTTGTTGGCAAGGATGCAAGCCTTTCTCCATATCTTCATTTGAATGATACGAAGACGAAGAAAGCCGTGACGCTTCCTGCAGAGGGCGTGTTGATTTCCGAGAAATTAGCCAAACTCTTAAACGTGAAAGCAGGCGACACCTTTACGCTTCCGAATAAGGATGGTGTGGATGTGACGTTAACGGTCGGGGGTGTCGTGGAAATGTACGCTGGGCACTTCGTCGTAATGACACCAGAAGTGTACGCCAAGGCATATGGAGCAGTGCCGCAAGACAACGCGATTTTCGTACAGTTTAAAGACAAAGACGCTGCTAGTATACAAAAGGCAGCCGCGGACTTAATGGCCCTAGGCGGTGTGAAAGCCGTCGTGCAAAACACATCTATGGTGAGTCGTATCGATACGATTGTCTCTTCATTGAGTCGTGTGATGATGATTTTAACGGCCGTATCGATTTTATTAGCAGTCGTTATCCTATATAACTTAACCAACATCAATGTTGCGGAACGAATTCGCGAGCTCTCGACAATCAAGGTGCTCGGGTTCTTGAACAAAGAAGTGACGATGTATATTTACCGCGAAACGATTTTATTATCGGTTATCGGGATGAGTGTCGGGATTTTATTTGGGCGAGTGCTGCATAGGGTGATTATTGAGACAGTGGCACCAGGGTTTGTCATGTTCAATCCGGCTGTTGGATGGTTTGTATATGTGTTACCATGTGTGATTGTGATTGTCATCTTGGTTGCTCTAGGGTATATGGTGAACCATCTCCTCCAACGCATCGATATGCTAGAAGCCCTTAAGTCTGTGGACTAGGGAAGCTTTGCTTTTGTGACGAACGTCAAAAATCCTTGCGGATATTTCAATCATAGTAGTTAGTCGGGCACCGGATTGAGCCTAGGTCTCAATCCTACCAAGCCTCAAAGAGCCACAGGGCAATCAATTGCCTTGTGGCTCTATTTCGCATTGGTTGCTTTTCCGTACAACTACTATGATTGATTCGCAAGTTTTTCCGTTCGTCACTGCAAAGCTTCCACAGACTTGAAGGCACAGCGTATGATAATTCCCACATCCCAATCAAGTTGACAGATACAAATCCTCCTTTTTTTAAGAGGAGAGCTGTAGATTTTTTTCTTTGCTTCTTTTTATGCCACAGACTTGGGGTTCTGCATTTGGAGCAGGGTTCGCATATACTGCAAGGCAACGATATACAAACCGTCCTTTTTAAAGAGAGGGGCGGCTGTGGATTCCGTTCGTCACCGCAAAGCTTCCACAGACTTGAAGGTGTTGCGTATGATAATTCCCATATCCCAATCAAGCTGACAGATACAAACCCTCCTTTTTTTAAGAGGAGAGCTGTAGATTTTTTTCTTTGCTTCTTTTTATGCCACAGACTTGAAGGCATAGCGTATGATAATTCCCATATCCCAATCAAGCTGACAGATTATCAAGCGTATAATCACCTCGAGTTTAGTATAATAAAAGAAGCCATCGATTGATGACTTTCTCAGTGGGCTCCCTATCAGTACCTATCTAGATGTTAGCTTTTCGTCACCCGCTACAGTTGACAGAGAGCCAGAATAGCTACTGTCTTATCTCTTTCTTTACTTAAAGCCTTGATAGACTTGACAAATGGAAGAAAATAACTCTATTAAATAACTATAAATTAATCAGCATCAACGCTGATAGCTTTATACACAATGTATAAAACCCAATTTTGATTCTGCCTCACTTCAATTTTTGCAAAGCCAACATTTTTTAAAATATTATCCAACGCATGAGTTGCAGTATATTCTGGCATATGATAATTTATTTTTTCTTTTTCGCAAGCAATAATTAAAGTGGAGTGGCTAGACATGACCCGATAGATCTCCAGAAAGCCTTTTTTTAAATCATCCCAGAAAATATGTGTTTGAATGGCAAATACAAGGTCAAAGTAGTCATTTTGATAAGGTAGCGCGTCTACATTTCCAATCCTAAGATGAACATCACCATTTTGTATAGCATCTGAATTAATTCGTTTTGCAACTTGATAAGATTCCTTAGAAATGTCAATGCCATGAATTTCAAGATGCTTATTCAAAGCAAGGAGATTTTTGATGGTGCTGCCACCTCCATAGCCGATTTCTAAAACTCGACTATTATCTATAATTGTAGTTTGTTTTATTGTCCAAAGGCTAAGCTTTTTAAAATAGGAAGTCCAAATTTTCGCAATCACCTGGCCTACAATACCACTAGGTTTTTTAGATTGATTAATAAGATATTGAATGAACATTTTAGATACCTCTCCTTTAGGGGGATTTTTGAAAGAATATTAGATAAAATTCAAAATATGTAGATAGTAGTTCTTGTATAGTTGCTAAAATCATGGTCACAAATATATCATTTAACATTTCTTTAGGTAATGTTAAATGATATGATTTTAATTCTTCTGGATTATTAAAATGCTTTTTATAAATTGTTTATCTTGCGATACATGCCTCAGTTGCAATCTCAGGAAACGAAAAAAGCGATTGATTTGGAAATTTAAAAGCCAGTCTCAAAAATGCGTTAATAATATTTTTCCTAGTTCCTTTAGTCATTTAATAATCTTCATAGAAACTATTATAAACTTTTTTTATGAAAAAATACTACAGTTTGTAGTGGGAGCATTATTTTTTTGAAAATTCTATACAAATAGTAAAAAAAACGGAGCTGGGAGGCTCCGTTTTTTAGTCAAATTCAAGTTGTTTTGGTTTTAGGATAGCGGCGGCGATAGTGAAGAGAATTGCGCCAGCAAAGGTTGGGACGATCCACTCGAGGCCGTATGTGGCTAGTGGGAAGGTACCAATCCATGTAGCTGCGTCTCCTAGTAGGTTTCCGCCTAACAGTTGTGAAAGGGTGTTGATTCCTTGTACGAGGCCGACGATTCCGGCACCGATAACTGCCCCAAGATACGTCCAGTCGTATGGGATGTATTGGTCGAAAGCAGAGAAGAGAATCAGTGCAATCACGATTGGGAAGATGAATGTCAACACTGGAACGGCTAAGTTGATGAGTGAATCCACCCCGACAAGTGAGATGATGAATTCCACTGCTACAGTGACAAGAATCGTTTTCTTGTAGGAGATTTTTCCTTTAGACACTTCTTCGAAATACTGACCGCAAGTGGTTGTCAGTCCAATCGCAGTTGTGAGGCAGGCGAAGCAGACGGCCAGTCCCATCGCGAGTTGTCCCCATGACCCGAGTAAGTTCTTCACGATGGTTGTCAGCATTGCGGCACGTTGCGCAGTTGTGTCGATGACTGTGCTCATGCTGGCTCCGCTGTATGCCAGTGTCGAGTACACTAATGCGAGTAAGATGAACGCCACAATTCCAACGCCGAACATCATTCTGAATTGGTCTTTTTTATTTAAATACCCACGGCGCGTAATATCTTTCATCACGACTCCGGCCAAAAGGGGCGCTCCGAGTACGTCCATGGTTTGGTACCCTTCTTTAAATCCTTGAGCAAATAATCCAGTTCCGTCTGTTGTGGCAAATGTTGCATCTGGTTGAACGATAGCGGCCACGAAAATGCAGAAGAGGATAAATAGGAGAATCGGTGTTAAGTATTTTCCGATAGCATCCATTACGGAGTTTTCTTTATACGTAATCCAAAGGACAATCCCGAAGAATACGAGAGATGTGATCCATTGTGGCGCGCTTGGGAAATACGATTGTACGAAAATTTCATGTGTAGACGCTCCGGTACGTGGAACTGCGAAAATCGGTCCGATTAAAAGGACGCAGATGGCATTCAAGACGCCTGCAAAGACAGGGTGAATGCGTCGCCCGACCGCGAGTGCGCTACCGCCAAGTGTGGCAACGACCATTACGGCCACAACCGATAACAGAGGGTCGCTGATTAAGAATGCAAGTGTTGCAATTCCCCAGTTTTCCCCAGCCGTTACACCAAGGTAAGGTGGGAAGATGAGGTTACCCGCGCCGAAGAAGATGGCAAACAAGGCAAAACCAATAATGATAATATCTATTAATTTCTTTTTCATTGAATCACAACCTTACATTAAAAAATGATTAGAAATAGTGTACCATAACCGTTTAGAGTTTGCATCTAAAAACAAAACCAAACGTTAAATAAAATAGTTTCTTTATCGTTCGTTTTTAGGTATAATAAAGCGTGCAAGAAAACCATTTTAAAGGAGCGTAACTCATAAATGCGTAAAGTTTATTTAAACCACGATGGTGGCGTTGATGATTTAGTATCATTATATTTACTATTAAAAATGGAAGACGTGGAATTAGTAGGGGTCGGCGTAATCGAAGCAGACTGCTATTTATTACCAGCGGTGGAAGCCAGCAAGAAGATTATTCATAAGTTCGGTTCTGAAAAGGACAAACAATTGAAAGTCGCTTCTTCAGACTCACGCCCTGTGAACCCATTCCCGAAAGAGTGGAGAATGCATGCCTTCACAGTAGACGCACTTCCAATCTTAAACGAACATAAACCAATCACGGTGCAAGATTCACCATTAAAAGCTCACGAAGATTTAATCCGTGCCTTAAAAGAATCCAACGAGAAAGTGGACCTTGTATTCGTAGGACCATTAACAGACTTAGCTCGTGCGTTGGACCAAGACCCAACCATCGAAGAAAACATCGGTAAACTTTACTGGATGGGTGGAACTTTCCTTGATATGGGGAACGTGGAAGACCCTGAACACGACGGAACTGCAGAATGGAACGTGTACTGGGATCCATTCGCTGCAAAACGCGTTTGGGAATCAGGCATCCAAATCGAACTTGTGGCGCTTGAAAGTACAAACATGGTGCCATTATCTCTTGATGTCCGCGACCGCTGGGCAAAAGAACGTGCCATCGAAGGCGTTGACTTCTTAGGTCAATGTTACGCCATCGTTCCGCCGCTCACTCACTACGTAACGAACTCAACTTATTTCCTATGGGACGTGTTAACAACCGCTTCATTTGGTAAAGAAGACCTTGTAAAACGTTCGGTTGTAAACAGTGACGTTATCGTTGCCGGTGCTAGCCGTGGCCGTACCGTTAAAGCCGAAAATGGCCGCCCAGTCGACCTTGTTTACCACGTCGACCGCGATGCCTTCTTCGACTACATCACTGATTTAGCGAAAAAAT
>CAUPXN010000029.1:0-14687 GCA_963515505.1 uncultured Streptococcus sp. | reverse complement strand
CAGAACTAAATCCTTCGCTTAAATTAATTGTCTAACTTTTTGGGGTCAGTACAATGGAGAGGGCTTGGGGTTAGTTTGTGTAGTAAAGGTTTGTGCCAGCAAATTGTGGTTCGCAAGTCGCCATCACTCCTAGGCTTCGGAAGGTTTCTTCGTCGGCTTTTTGAAGGATGACGGTGCTGTGTGCTTGTAAGTGGCGCAAGTTTTGTAATTGATTTTTGGCAGCTTCTGCGGCAGGGTTAGTGACTGCTGAGATGCTGAGGGCGATGAGCACTTCTTTGCTATCGAGTGAGCGGCGTTGGTGTTTTAGAACGTCGCTTCCGAGTTGGCCAATCGCATTTAAAATCACTGGTGGTAATAAATGGATGGAGTCACCAATTTCTGCTAATTCTTTAATGCAGTTGAGTAGGCAGGCTGCGCTGGCTGTCATGGTGTCCGATTGTTTTCCTGTAATGATTTTGCCGGTTGGAAGTTGTAAGGCTACTACTGGAACTTTCGCTTCGGCCTCTTTTTCAAGAGCGGCTTTTACAACTGGACGGTCTTGTGGAGAGAGTCCACTTTCTTCCATAATGTACTTGCCACGTTGAGCTGCTTCCAGCGTTCCGATGCCGCGTTTGTAATCGCATTGGCCTGCGTAGTAACGGCGGATGATTTCTTGGTTGGAAGCTTCGCAAACGACTTCATCATCAGTGATAGCAAATCCGACACGGTTCACGCCCATATCTGTAGGAGAGTTGTAAGGGATTGGAGCGTCGCCGTAAATCTTCGTCAAAATACGACGCAGAAGTGGGAAGGCTTCGATGTCTCGGTTGTAGTTCACGGTTGTTTCGCCGTATTTTGCAAGGTGGAAGGTATCAATCATGTTGACATCTTCTAAGTCTGCAGTGGCTGCTTCATAGGCCACGTTGACAGGGTGGTTCAATGGTAAATTCCATACAGGGAATGTTTCGAATTTAGAATAGCCGGCACGACGACCACGTTTGGTTTCGTGATAAAGCTGGCTTAAGCATGTGGCTAGTTTTCCGCTGTTGGCACCAGGAGCTGTTACGACGACAAGTGGGCGAGTCGTTTCGATAAATTCATTTGCGCCATATCCTGCGTCACTAACGATGGTTTCAACGTCCATCGGATAGCCTTCTGTGTAGCCATGCGTATACACTTTAATGCCGCGACGTTCGAGGGAGTTTTTAAATTGTGTTGCAGCAGGTTGGCCTGTATAACGAGTAATGAGGACACTATTGATTTTAAGGTCCCAATAGTGAAGGTCGTCCATTAAGCGAAGAACATCTTGGTCATAAGTAATCCCAAGGTCACTACGAACTTTATTTTGTTCGATATCACCAGCGTACACGCAGATAATAATCTCTGCTTGGTCGCGTAGGCGGTGAAGTAATTTGATTTTTCCGTCTGGATCGAATCCTGGCAATACTCGCATCGCGTGGAAATCGCCGATTAGTTTGCCTCCGAACTCTAAGTATAGTTTGTCATAAGCGTTTACTCGTTGAAGAATGAATTGACTTTGTTCTTCAAGGTATTTCTCGCTATCAAATCCTAATTTCATACAACAACCCCCTTAATTTCATTTCAGTAGTATAGCACGAAAAAAGGGCGAATTCTATAGAAAATGACGGCTTTTTGCCCCACAGGAAAAAGAGTTGCAAGTGCCATAATGACAGAGTAGAATAGTAATGGACTCACTCAAAATAACGGAGGATTTTCGTATGAAAAACATGTTGGATTATATTAAAGAGTTTGGGCACGTTTCGTTTGAAGAAAGAGCCTTTTCTGAAATCGACGCATTAGTTTTAACGGAATTAGAGTATTTACCACTTGAAAAAGTTGTTCCAAGCGATGAAAATGGTGAGAATTTTGTCACAGTGAAAGAAATCGCCGAGTATATGCAGGAACATAAACAAGAATTATTCGATGAGAATCCAATGATGATAACGCAGGAGCGACATGAAGTATCGCAAGTGATTGCGGATGCACCTCGTTTCCAATCGTTGAAATTCTTCGGTGTGGTAAGCGTTTGGGATAAAGATACAACAAAACAATTCGCAGCTGTCACGGTGGAAGTAGAACCTAGTGTCAGACTTGTTGTGTTTAGAGGGACGGATGAAACGCTGATTGGCTGGAAGGAAGACTTCCTAATGACGTATTCACCACTTGTTGCGGCTCAGACGGATGCCAAGGAGTATTTAGCCAAACAAGCCAGTCTATTTGATGGGGACTTAATGGTTTCGGGACATTCAAAGGGTGGTAACTTAGCCATTTATGCTGCGGCCACTCAAGCAGAAGACGTGCAACTGCGCATTGTCGATATTTTCTGCTTTGATTCTCCTGGATTGTACCGTTCTGTACTTGAAACAAAAGGATATCAAAATATAGTGCCATTAGCGATGCGTTATATTCCACAAGATTCACTTGTTGGATTAATGCTAGAATCCGAAGTGCCGTATGTCATTGTCAAAAGTAATGCCACCGGTGCGATGCAACATAGCGCGATGACTTGGGGGATTGAAGACGGTCAATTTATTAAGATGGAAAAATTAACCAAAAATAGTCAGTTGAATGACCAAACGCTCAAGAAATGGACAGAATCGGTGAGCGATGAAGAACTGGAATTGTTCTGGAATGTGTTCTTTGAACTACTATTTTCTGTTGGAATTGATACGGTGAATGATTTATACGGACAGTTTATGCATTATGTGCAAGAGTTCTTGAAGGCAGCAGGGGATATGGACGAAGAAAAACGTGAAGTGTTAATACGTGTTGCGTTATTACTCGTTTCAACCCGATTTGAAGTTTGGAAAGCCTCGTTAGATATGTCTGAGATGGTGCCGTTTGAAATGCCAGAAGTAAAATTACCAACATGGGAGGAGCTCATGACGACTTTAAGTTGGAAGAAGAATGGCTTCGAGGTGCATTATCATCCAACAGAAGAAAACGAAGAGATTCGCGTGTACTATCAACAGCGTCACGAACAAAAGAAACACGAAGAGAAATAAAGTTACAGGATTACTTAGAATCTTTAAATTGATTTTTTCTACGGTCTTAGGATATTTAAAAAGAAAAAGAGAGTTGTCCAAAATTCACTTATAAGTGAATTTTGGGCAACTCTTATTATTTATACTATTGTTCGCGTTCAACCGCGATGGCAACACCCATGCCGCCGCCTATACAGAGGGAAGCAACACCGATTTTACCGTCAAGTTGGTCGAGAGCATTGATCAGTGTGACCACAATACGGGTACCAGAAGCACCGATTGGATGGCCTAGCGCAATGGCACCACCGAATGGATTTACTTTTTCAGTTGGAATCTTCAAGTCTTTGATGACCGCCATGCTTTGTGCGGCGAATGCCTCGTTTAGTTCAAAGACATCCACTTTTTCAAGCGGAATTCGTGTACGTGCCACTAATTTTTGAATGGCAGGGACAGGCCCGATTCCCATAATCGAAGGATCGACACCAGCTTCGGCATAGCCTTTCAAGGTTGCAAGAATTGGAAGACCAAGTTCTGTTGCGTATTCACGTGTTGTCATGATGACACAAGCGGCACCGTCGTTAATTCCAGAGGCGTTACCGGCTGTGACCGTTCCGTCTTTTTTGAAGGCAGGTTTGAGACCAGCAAGACTCTCCAGTGTTGTGTTTGGACGGATAAATTCATCCGTTACTTTTAAGTCGTCGGATTTTGTTTTGCGATTGAAGACTGCTACAGGCGTAATTTCGCTAGCGAAACGTCCTTCTTCTTGTGCTTTAGCGGCTTTTTGTTGAGAAGCCACAGCAAAAGCGTCTTGTTCTTCGCGGGTAAATCCGTATTTTTCAACGATGTTTTCAGCGGTAATTCCCATTGCGTCTTGTGAGTAGGCGTCCGTTAATCCATCATTAAATAAAGAGTCTACTAATGTCACAGGACCATTTTTGGGAGCAAAGCGTTGTTGTAATAAATGTGGTGCAAGACTCATATTTTCCATACCGCCGGCTAAGACGATTTTAGCATCTCCTAGTCGAATAGCTTGTGCGGCTGAAATAATGGCTTTTAAACCAGAACCACACACTTCATTAACTGTAACGGCAGTACTTGCATGAGAAAGGCCAGCACCAAGTCCGACTTGACGAGCTGGATTTTGTCCAAGGCCTGCTTGTAAGACATTTCCAAAGATGACTGTATCAATTTGTTCAGGTGAAAGATTCGCTTTTTGGATGGCAGCTTTTGCGACCGTTATTCCTAGTTCGATAGCGGAAGTGGTAGCAAATTGCCCGCCAAATTTACCAATCGCAGTACGTGTGGCACTCACGATGACGATATCATTTCCGTTCATATTTTCATTCCTTTCCAGTCTATATTTCCTATTTCGTTTCTATTCTATAAGATTTTGCATAAGAAACCTATCAATTTAGTACAAATAATTAGTAAAGAATTGTTTAAATTCCCTAACATTTGGTGAATTCAATTGTCCTAACGGCGAATTTTTGCTACTATAGTGTGTGCTAAGAAAGAACAGGAAGCTCTATTTGTGTTTGGGGAGCTTTATTCGTAAAGGAGAACAATAAAACAATGAATATAGGGATAGATAAGATTGGCTTCTTCGTACCACCGACTGCATTAGATATGGAAACATTAGCAGTCGCACGTGGAGTAGAGCCAGCTAAATACACGATTGGAATTGGTCAGTCTACAATGGCAGTAGCACCAGTGACGCAAGATATCGTGACTTTAGCCGCAAATGCTGCGTTATCAATCATTGATGATAAAGACCGTGAAAATATTGATATGATTTTATTTGGGACAGAAACAGGAATCGATCAATCGAAATCAGCTGCGGTTTATATGCAACGCATGCTTGGATTATCAAACCGTGTTCGTAGTGTAGAATTAAAACATGCCTGCTACGGAGCAACAGCTGCCTTACAATTAGCTAAAGGGCATATTGCCTTAAATCCAACTTCAAGAGTACTAGTTATCGCAAGCGACATTGCTAAATACGGATTAAACTCTGGCGGAGAACCAACACAAGGTGCTGGAGCAGTCGCAATGGTTGTTTCTAGTGACCCACGTTTACTCGTTTTAGATAACGAAACGAGCTTATTCACAGATGATGTGATGGACTTCTGGAGACCAAACTATGCAGCGTATCCAATGGTAGACGGAAAATTCTCAAACGAGCAATACATCCGTTTCTTTGCAGAAGTATGGAACGACTATCAAGCAAAAACAAATGCGCAGTTCTCAGACTTTGACGCGATTTGTTTCCATTTACCATATACAAAAATGGGGATGAAAGCCTTCAAGCCATTCTTAGAAGAAATGAGCGAAGAAGAACAAGAACGCTTTACAGCGCGTTATCAAGAAGCAGCCGTGTATAACCGCCAAGTCGGAAACATCTACACAGGTTCGTTATTCTTAAGCTTCATCTCATTATTAGAAAACAGTTCTGTATTAGTAGCCGGAGACCGCATCGGATTCTTCAGCTATGGATCAGGAGCGGTTGGTGAATTCTTCGCCGGCGAATTAGTCGAAGGGTTCGAAAACCAATTGCATATCGCAGAACATAAAGCATTACTAGAAAACCGCAAAATGTTGACAGTAGAAGAATACGAAGAAATCTTCACAGAAGTGGTGGACGCAAGCGGTGAACAAACTTTCACACGTGAAGACAACAGCCCGATTACATTAACAGCCGTTGTTGACCACCAACGTCAATACACAATCAAATAAAACGCAAACCGTAGCCCGTATAAGGCTGCGGTTTTTTTGTTGAAGATGCAAAAAATAAAAATGTAGCATATATGTTACATTTCAAATTTTAAAATTAAAACTAAAATATAAACGTTGAAATGATGCGGTTTTTAGCGGTTTGTTCAACAACCTAGTTTTAGCGGCGTTGCACAATTTCAGAAGTTTGTAGTAAATTTCCGAGAAAAAATCAAGAAAAATTTTTCAGTCACAGCTCACTTCAAATCACCAAAAAGCCTCAAAAACCCCGCTGGGATGCACTTTCTAGCACCCTGCACCGTCCCCTTCAAACTGAGTGGCGCAACACTTTTTTTCATTTTTTATAAAGGATTCGAAGGTATCATCTTTTTGTGCGTATTTTATAGTCAGCTTTCGCCATTTTGTGGTATCCTATGTAAAGAGAAAATGAAAGAAAGTAGTAGCGCCATGAAGAAAATTATCGTTATCAATACCGGTGGTACGATTGCCATGAGTGAAGACCGCTCAACCGGTAACGTAACCCCAACAAGCACCAACCCATTAACAAACTCCGACACAATTTTTGCCCCAATCGCAAGTGTCGTCGTAGAGGATTTATTTAACCTTCCGTCTCCACATATGATGGAGGAAAAAATGTGGGAAGTTCAAAAGCGAATCCTAAAAGCCCAACAGGAAGGCTTTGACGGAGCAGTGGTGACTCACGGTACCGATACATTAGAAGAAACAGCGTATTTCCTAGAGTTAACAACAGATGGAAAATTCCCAATCGTTTTAACAGGAGCGATGCGTTCAAGCAATGAAATCGGAGCGGACGGGTTAGCGAACTTGCGCAGTGCCATTATTACGGTAACGAGTCCAGAAAGTGTGGATAAAGGCGTTCTTGTCGTGATGAACGATGAAGTTCATGCAGCAACGTATGTGACAAAGACGCATACTACAAACGTTGCGACTTTCCAAACTCCAACTTTTGGGCCACTTGGCTTAGTATCCAAGAGTGAAGTGATTTACTTCCAAAAATTCTTACATCATGAATACTATCCAATCCAAGAACTCGTGGACAAGGTATACTTATTAAAAGCATATGCTGGAATGGATTCGATGTTATTTGATGCCATTGCCGATTCAGATGCGAATGGATTAGTCATTGAAGCTCTTGGAGCAGGTAACTTACCTCCAACGACACTTCCTGGGTTGCAACGTTGCTTGGATAAAGGAATTCCAGTCGTGCTCGTATCGCGTGCATTTAACGGTGTGACCTACGATGTATATAATTATCTTGGTGGAGGCAAACAGCTTCATGAAGCAGGAGTGATTTTCACAACAGGGCTTAGTGGACAAAAGGCTCGTGTGAAATTATCAGTGTTATTAAGCGCTCATGCAAATAGAGAAACAATCATTAGAGCATTTCAAGTATAGGAAAGAGGAATAGATATGGTTAGAAAAATTGGACGAGTGGTTCGTCAATATGAAGGAAAACCGATTATTTACGGCATGCCACTAGAAGAGCTAACAGCATGGTTTGAAGCAAAAGGCGAAAAGAAATTCAGAGCAGGGCAATTATGGGACTGGCTTTATCGCAAACGTGTAACTAGTTTTGAAGAAATGACAAACTTGCCAAAAACACTGATTGAGGAGTTACAAGAAGAGTTCACATTCCCAGTGTTAAACGAACGTATCAAACAACAATCAACAGACGGAACACGTAAATTCCTCTTTGAATTAGCAGACGGCCTCTTAATCGAAACGGTATTAATGCCACAAGAATACGGCTTATCTATCTGTGTAACGACACAAGTAGGATGTAATATCGGATGTACTTTCTGTGCCAGCGGAATTATCGCAAAACAACGTGACCTTGTTGCTGGGGAAATCGTAGCGCAAGTGATGCACGTACAACGTACTTTAGACGAAGTGTCTCCTGGAGACCGTGTCAGCCATATCGTAGTTATGGGGATTGGGGAACCATTCGATAACTATGATAACGTGATTAAGTTCTTGAAAGTTGTTAACTCTGATAAAGGTCTTGGAATCGGGGCTCGTCATATCACTGTATCTACCAGTGGTTTGGCACCAAAAATTCGCGAGTTCGCAGACGAAGGACTACAAGTCAACCTTGCATTGTCCCTTCATGCGCCAGATAACGATACACGTTCTCGTATCATGCGTATCAATCGTAAATATCCAATTGAAGTCGTGATGGATGCAATCAATGAATATATCGCTAAAACCAATCGTCGTGTAACTTTCGAGTACATCATGCTTGATCACGTGAATGATTCTGTGGAACAAGCGCAACAATTGGCCGACCTTCTTGTGGATAAGAAACGTCTTTCATACGTCAACTTAATTCCTTATAACAAAGTTCGTGAACATGACCAATATGAACGTAGTGGAAAAGAACGCGTAGTAGCCTTCTACGATGTTTTGAAGAAAAACCACATCAACTGTGTCGTTCGTAAAGAATTCGGACATGATATCGAAGCAGCCTGCGGACAATTACGTTCAAGCCAAATGAAACGTGACCGCGCTGAAAAAACAAAAGCATAATAAAATTGATGAATCACACCTCAAAATAGGGGTGTGGTTTTTTTGTGCAAAAAAGGAAAGTTCTTTTGTTTTCCGCCAAAAGTCCTATATACATTGGATTAAGACAATGGTACACTATGAGCATAGTCAGATTTTGAAGTGGAGCGAGTATATATGAAGGTTGTTTTTCAGAAATTTAAAAAAGAAGTGTTCATCATGATTACGTTGCTCACCCTCATTGCAGGGGCGGAGCTTGTATCCAGTATCGTGAATGCGCAGACTTTAGATACTTTAGTGAACATGGATATTCATAATTTCTTTTATAAGGCTATTTGTTTAGTTGTTATTTTTGCATTTTATCTATTGTTTACGTATATGTTGATTCGCTACCAAGCCTACTTTAATCAAAAAGTTGCGACGTGGTTAAGGGACCGTATTAGTCATTCGATTGAAGCGACGTCTTATGGACGCTTTTATGAAAAGAATAGTCAAACGTATATTTCGTGGTTTACAAGTGACTTGGAACAGATTAAAGGGCATGCGATTGATCCTACCTTTGATGTTATCGGGGGGATTATTTCTGCGGTCATTTCTGCGGTAGCGTTATTCATGTATCATTGGTCTATCGTTTTACTAGCGGCTATCTGTATTGTCATCATGGCTGTGTTGCCGGCTTTGTTCTCAGCAGAACTGACAGAAAAAACCATCAAAGTGTCAGAAGCTAATGAAAAATTCGCAAAATCCATTTCGGATTTATTGAGCGGATATGATACTCTATTTGTTTTTCGTAAGCTAGCGTATTTAAAAGAGAAAATCCATGAAAAATCGGTTGAAGTAGGAGATACGCATCGCGATTTTAGTAAGTCGATGGCCAAAGTTGCCGTTAGTGGTGGGATCGGGAATGTCTTTAGCCAGATTTCTGTATTCATCTTAACGGGATACTTAGCTTATATTGGGGAAGTTAGTATCGGGAGTATTCTAGCAGCGATGGCATTAAGTAGCACCATCTTCAACGTGTTAGGAAATATTAGTCAAAAGATTGGTTCGATTAAGAGTGCAGATTCGTTGTTTAACAAATATGAGCAATTAGAACCAGCAGCCCTTGTAGAGGAAGCGCCAGAAGAGGCACCACGTACTCTCATTGAAGTGAGTGATGTTTCGTTTAACTACGGAGAAAAGGTGATTTTAAACCATGTTTCTCTTGGCTTTAACGAAGGACAAAAATACGCGATTACTGGCGAGAGCGGAACAGGAAAATCAACGCTGTTAAATATTATCGCTGCTAAATTAACGGAGTATTTAGGAGAAGTGAAACTCGCTGGAATCGATGTGAAGAAACAATCCTATGATGAGTTATATCGTCAAATGGTCTATATTGCTCAAAAACCGCATATCTTCACGACAACCATTCGCGAAAACGTAACGCTCACTGAAGAGTATACGGATGAAGAAGTTTGGGAGTCTCTTGAAAAAGTGGGACTCGCTTCTATCATTCGAAACTTGCCACAGGGATTAGATACAGTCTTAGGTGATGGTGATTCAAATCTATCCGGCGGTCAGTTGCAACGCATTGCCTTCGCACGTGGATTGATGAAACAACCAAAAGTCTTCTTGCTTGATGAAGTCAGCTCCAACTTAGATGAAAAGACAACCATTGAGGTGTTGAAGCCAATCTTAGAAGATAAGAGCGTGACCGTTCTATGGGTAACGCACCATCTTCCAGAAGCCTTGAAAGAAAATATCGATCAAACGATTCAAATGAGTGAATTAAATCAAACAGCTTAACGAATGTTTAGTGACCTTCCTATGGATGAATAGGGAGGTCTTTTTTGATGTGTCGAATGCATGAAAAAGTGCGATTTGATAGGTTTTTGCCTCAAAAAGGAACGAAAAACAGTGTAATAAATGAAGAAAGTATGACCGAGAATGTAAGAAAATTCTACGAACGTGTTACAGAATGGTGTCAAATGTTACGAAAACATATGTTCTTGTCATCTTTTTGTCATAATAACATCAGAAAAAGTCAAAAAAATTAAGTGACCTTAACAAACCGCATAAAATCAACATTTTCAATTTTTTTCGTGGTAACATTATTAGCATCAAATAAGTTCGCAACCCAAAAAATCCAAGCGAACGAGGTTTTTGACTTTAGAAAAAGTCGGAAATCGGAAAGGAAAATATGAAACCAATCAAGAAACAATTCATGATGGTGACAGCATCACTTGCTTTATTTAGTTTTGCAGGATTTTCAGCAACAACAGCAAGTGCCAACGAAGTAGAATGGACAGCACGTACTGTAGAACAAGTAAAACAAGATGTAAAAACAGACGATAAAGGTGTACAAGAGTACACAATCAAATGGGGAGATACGTTATCAGTGATTTCTGAAGCAACTGGTGCATCATTAGATACATTAGTTCAAGTGAACGAAATTCAAGATGCAAACCTTATTTACCCAGGGACAGTGTTACGTTTCTCAGCTGACCAAAAAGAAGTGACAGTGGATAACGGAACAGAACAACACTCATACCGTGTTCAAAACAACAACGAAGTGAAAGAAGTAGAAACGACTGAAGCAACAACACAAGCAGCAGAAACTGAAACAACTCAAACAACTCAAGCTGCTCAAGCGACTCCAGCAACTGAAACAACTCAAGCAGCTGCAGCTTCTTCAAGCCAAGGTGGTTACTACTTAACAGTAGAAGCAACAGCTTACTCATATAACGAAGCTGGTTTATCAAACTACACAGCTGATGGAACAAACCTTGTCAGTGAACCAAACGTGATTGCGGTTGACCCAAGTGTGATTCCGTTAGGATCATATGTTGAAATTCCAGGATATGGTATTTTCCGTGCTGCAGATACAGGTGGCGCCATTTACGGAAATAGAATTGATGTTCACTTAGTAAACTTGAATGATGTTTACAACTTCGGACGTCGTACAATCACAATTCGTGTATTACAATAATCATAATATTTTTTGAACTAAACTTAACTTACCGAAGAGTCAGGAGATAGGTCCTGGCTCTTTTGTTTTTTAGAAAGTTAAGAAAAAGTAAGAGATGGGTGGAAAATTAGGAAACAGGTTAAAACTGTGGTATATTAATAACATCGATTAAAAAGAAAACCGATTGGAGAGGGAATTTTATGAAGAAAAAATTCGTAGGAGCATTAGCGCTTGCATCAACTTTCGCATTAGCGGCATGCTCAAATGGATCATCTGAAAACGTTGCGACTACTAAATACGGTAACGTTACAAAAGATGAATTTGTTACAGCAATGAAAGACACAGTTGGAGAACAAACACTACAACGTTTAGTATTAACAAAAGTACTAGAAGGATCTATTGAAGATGCAAAAGCTCTTAAAACAGCTGCAGATGAAGAAGTGGCTAAATTAGTAGCTCAATACGGTGGCGAACCTGGGTTATTAGCGGCTTTACAACAAAGCGGAATTACTTCTGTAGACGCATACCGTCAAACACTGTACTTAAATAAATTAATGACAGAAGCAGTGAAGAAAGCTGCGAACTTCTCAGAAGAAGATATCAAAGCGTACTATGATGCGTGGGAACCACAAATTACAGTTCAACATATCTTAATTGCAGCTAAATCTGATGCATCTGATGAGGAAAAAGCAACTGCTAAAGCAAAAGCTGAAGAATTAATCAAACAATTAAAAGATGGTGCTGACTTTGCGGAATTAGCAAAAGCAAACTCTGCAGATACTGGTACAGCTGCAAAAGGCGGCCAAATTGGACCATTTAAACGTTCAGACATGGTAACTGAATTCTCAACAGCAGCTTATGACTTGAAGAATGTTGGAGATATCACTGAAACACCAGTTCAAACTCAATTTGGATACCACATCATTAAGTTAGTATCTAAAGAAGAGAAGAAACCATTTGATGAAATGAAAGAACAAATGGAAAAAGAAATGTTAGATGCGAAATTGAAAGATTCTGCATACTTACACCAAACAATGGTAGATTTAGTGAAAGCTGCTGACGTGAAAATCACAGATGAAAGCTTACAAAACGCTTTGAAGAATTTCTTACAAGCGGCTGATTCACAAACAACAACAACTGCTGCTAAATAAGGCTGTTTTAACCTCTACGCGAAGTTCTCGTGTGGAGGTTTTCTTTATGCTAGAGTCAGTTTGATTATTTCGTATTCGAGTGAAAAACAAATGTCTTTCTAGGGTAGGATTTTGTTGACATCGAAAAGAATGGGCGTATAATGGAATCCATAACGCATAGAGATGGAGAGTACTCATCGGAGCACTGAGTAGAGAGCTTAGGGTTGGTGGAACTAAGTAGTGACGAAATGAGGAAGATGGCCATTGAGCGGACTTTCTGAGCAATTGTAAGGGGAGTACGGGGCGCCCGTTATAGCGGTACGATTTCAACTGTCAGTTAGTGGAATCGGGTGAGGTTTATCTAGTGATGGATAAACGAATAAAGGTGGTAACACGGTATTTTTGAAATGATCGTCCTTTGTCCTTTTTGGGCAAAGGATTTTTTTATTGTGTTCGACAGTTTAAGGAGGAATGTTTCAAATCAATTCGCAATTAACACAACAAACGTAAGAAAATGGAGGAAAAACAAAATGAAAATTAAACACTTATTTTTAACAGCCGTTGCAGCAATCACTTTAGCAGCGTGCGGAAATCAAAGTTCACAACAATCTAGCGAGGCTTCTAAAGCAACCGAAGCACCAGCGCAAACTGTAAAAGTAGCCGTAGTAGGTAGCGCTGCACACGAAATCTGGGATTACGTAGCTGAAAAAGCGAAAAAAGAAAACATCAATATCGAAGTTGTAGAAATGAACGACTACGTATTACCAAATACAGCTCTTGAAGAAGGTTCTGTTCAAATGAACGCGTTCCAACACCGTGCATATTTAGCACAATGGAACAAAGATAAAGGAACTGATTTAAAAGAAATTGGTACAACATTTATCACGCCATTATATTATTTCTCAACGAAATATAAATCATTAAAAGATTTACCAGAGAAAGCAAAAGTATTAGTTCCTAAAGAAGTAGCGATCCAAGGTCGTGCATTAGTAGCCTTACAAACAGAAGGGTTAATCACATTAAAAGAAGGCGTTGGAACAAAAGCTTCATTAGCGGACATCACAAGCAACCCACGTAACTTAGAAATCATCGAAGCAGAATCAGCACAAGCTCCACGTTTATTACAAGACGTTGATGCAGCTTCAATTAATGGTTCTATGGCACAAGACGCTGGTTTAAAAATCGAAGACAACATCTTCTCAGATGCAAACCACTTAGATACAATTCCTAAAGATCGTTACAACATCATCGTTGTTAAAGCAGCAGATGCTGACAACCCAACATACAAAAAAATTGTTGAATTATATCAAACAGACGATGTAGCGAAAAAAATGAATGAAATCGCACCAGGACAATACTTCCCAGTGTGGAATTCAGATAAATAATCCCTTTAGACGTCAGAGTACAAGGATGCTCTGGCGTTTTTGTTTTGAATAGGAGCAGATTCTGATTGCGTGTAGTATAATGAAAGTGAAAGTTCGAACGTTGGAGGAAGAATGATGAAGACATGGATAAAACTAGCGTTGCTGTCGGTAGTAGCTGTTATGCTTGCAGCATGCGGAAAAAAGGAAAAAATCCCTCTACCATATGCGTTTCAGTCAGATAGGATTTGGATGGATGTGCATCACGGAGAGAGAGGAGAGTTAGATCCACATAACACGGTGACGGCGGTCTATCATTTTGATGGAAAAGGAAACGTGCTTGCCTATACAGGATTGGATTTGGACCTCGGGGATTTAGGAGGGAAGAATGAAAAACAAATTTTAGAACTAGCCCAAAAACAATTTGAACGAAATTTCTATCGCCATAAACAACAACTTAGAGAAAAATTAGAAGTCCAATTAGAGGCGCTGAGAAAGGAAGGTAATAAAGTATCGTTGGAGGGAAATTCTAAGGAAGCCCGAGAAAAATTGAAAAAGATAGATGAAAAAATTAAAGATTTACGAGAACAATTCAATGCTGTAGATTTCGCAGAATACGAAAGCCCAAAGCCTTCGCCAGTCAGCTACTCCTTTGGGAAATACGACGAAGACAAGTATAACAAAAATAAAACACAGTTGATTGTAAGTTTTGAGGTGCAAGAACTTGCTAAAGAGTCCATGGAGTATATGAATGTAAGAATTCAAAAAAATTTGAGAGAAGGGTTCTTTGGTTCAAATGCAGGAGAAGTCAAAGGTTCTTATTATGTAGGGCTCTCAGAAGCAGGGCTAGAAGAGGATGAACCTGGGGATTATCATGACTTTATGACACCGGTGGAAAAAGATCGTAAAGGAATCAAAATAATAGAAGAATAACTAAAAGAAAAAGGAGTGGCGAAGGCACTGACCCCCGTAAATGAGAATTAAATAAAAACACCTCCAAGTTGGATTT
>CAUPXN010000028.1:0-15003 GCA_963515505.1 uncultured Streptococcus sp. | reverse complement strand
CACTAAAATAGGGTTGGTGGAAAATTTCCATCAACCCTAGAAATTATAGAACCTAAAAAGACCGCAGGTCTTTTATGAATCATTTGGGTCTCTATAGTAGCTACAATAGCTGTACCGGCGTGAGTCTTTCGTCTCACCGCCTATCGAGCCTCAAAGCAGTAGTAAGGAATAAATTCCTAACTACTGCTAATTCGCATCGATTACACTCGCTATTGTTGCTACTATGGACCAAATGATTCTTCAGACCTGCTTGTTTAAAAATGTTAGGTGGAGCCTGGTATTCCGAATTACTTATTTTTGTTTCTTTGGACAAAGTGTTTAGTAATTTTTTCTCGGAGGTACGGGAACGAGGTTGTGAGTGCTTCGTACAGGCTAAAGACAGAATAAGGTGCTACTTAAAATCACGTGCTTTAAAATTTTGTTTGCAAAATAATAGGAAGTTATTTATTCACCAAATCTGGTGAAGTGAGACAGAGCAGGATACTTTTTCTACCTTATAAGAATGCACAGAGGCTCGCGAGGGGACATGGGATTCTATAATAGCAGTAATAGGGGATGGCGCTAAAAGCGAATTAGCGGGAGTTAGGAATTTTTCTTTACTCCCGCTTTGAGGTTTAGAGGTGAGAGACTTCGGCTCGAACCGGTGCCCTATTACCGCTATTATGAAGACATCCCGTGTCCCATAAAGCGAACCTCCTTCGCTCTTTAAAAGTACAGAAAAGTGGATTTGTTCATGGTATGTGTTCACAGCAGTGGGGATATCATGTATACTAGAACAGGTGATTATTTTGGAAAAACAAAATTTTATTACGACGGGGTACATTAATCGAGTGATTTTAACGATTGCGACTCCGTTAATGATTAATAATTTAATTCGAACTTTATACAATTTGACAGACGGGTTATATGTGGCGCAACTTTCTGCAGAAGACTTTGCGGCAACCGCGTTTATTTGGCCGTTGAATTTCTTATTTATTTCGCTTGGAATGGGGATTAGTGTCGGAGCGACTGCACTCATTGCTCAGTACTTTGGAGCGGGAAAATATAGAGATGCCAAGCGTTATGCAGGGAATGCGATGGTGTTAACGTATTTCTTTGGGTTTGTGCTGTCCGTTCTTGGGTATTTTCTGGCACCTCTATTCGTGGAAATGATGGGAGCAGAGGGGACTTTCTTGGCAAAATCCGTAGCGTATTTGAAGATTAACTTTATCGGGTTGTTCTTTGATTTCTGCTACTTCGGCTATCAGTCCTTGCTAAATGCGCAAGGGAGAACGCGTACGATTACAATGATCAGTGCGGCGTCTTCGATTGCTAACGTTATTCTAGATCCAATCTTCATTTTTGCGACGATTCCTTTTGTCGGCCTCACTGGGTTGAATTGGGGGATTGAAGGGGCAGGATGGGCGACTGTTATTGCAAAAGTACTCTTATTAGCGCTTGCCATTCGTGCCGTTCGTAAGGAATCAGATATTCAAATCTACTTAAGACATGTCAAAATTGACAAAGAAGTGATGAAAGAAATCCTTAAAGTCGCATGGCCGTCTGCCTTCGGGTATGGTGGAGCTGCATTGGGGTTCACCGTCTTAAATGGACTTATTCAGTCGTATGGAACGTCAGTACTGGCTGCGTATTCGATGGTAAACCGTATTTCGGATTTACTAACGCAACCACAGATGGGAATCGGGGCGGCGCTAACAGCCATCATCGGACAAAACATGGGGGCAGGACTTTACGACCGTGCGCATGCTATCTTTAGACGAGCGCTACTATGGGTGCTCATGATTTCAACAGTTGGCTGTATCATCGTCTTCTTCTTCCAGTCTCCGATTCTTGGAGTCTTCATTAAAGATAGAAGCGATGCCGTTCTTTGGGCAAATGCCGTTGAGTATTTGAACTATACCGCCTTTATCATTTTCTTCATGGGAATGTTCTCGGCGTACAATGGATTCTTCCAAGGATGTGGTGTGACGAAATACTCGATGAATATGTCAGTGGGACGACTGTGGGTATTACGCTTGCCGATTATTTGGGTGCTTGGATCCTTTACAGCACTCAGGGCAACCGGTGTATGGATTGCCATGTTATTATCAAACGCGTTAACGGTTCTTTATGGACATATCGTCTATAAGACAAAAGATTGGAGCACATTACATTATGCGAAAGGAGAGCAGTCGTGATTAAAGATTTTATTCATTATTACAAACCGTATAAAAAATTATTCTTACTCGATTTTACCTGTGCGGTCATCGTGGCCATTCTTGAACTTGCCTTTCCGGTAATGGTGAGAAGTGTCATCGATAACATCGTACCGTCTCAAAACATACAACAAATTATACTCGTGGGGGCAGGGTTACTTGCGCTATATGCCTTCTCGACAACTTTGAACTTTATAGTGGTGTACATGGGACATATTTTAGGGATTAATATTGAAACGGATATGCGTCGTGAGTTATTCGCGAAGGTTCAAAAACAATCCTTCTCGTTCTTCGATAATATGAAAATCGGGGAATTGATGAGCCGCTTGTCGAGTGATTTATTCGACATTAGTGAGTTAGCGCACCACGGACCTGAAGAATTCTTTATAGCCGTGATGACTTTAATCGGTTCGTTTGTGTTGATGTATCAAGTGCATCCAACGCTTGCGCTATTGACGATTTTCTTCGTACCGATTATTGCGGTGGCGCTGGCGGTATTTAATCGTCGCATGGCTGCGATCAATCGAAATATCTACAAAGGGTTAGCCAACTATACGGCAGGCTTGGAAAATGTACTGAGCGGAATGCGTGTGGTGAAGGCCTTTGCCAACGAAAGTCATGAGCAACAACTCTTCGAAGAACTCATTCAAGAGTATCGCTCGAATAAAATTGCGTTCTATCGTACGATGGGGACAAGCAGTAGTTTCAACTACTTATTAATGCGCAGTATTAATCTCTTTAGCTTAATCGTAGGGGCGTACTTCACGGTCATTGGTGATTTAACAGCGGGAGAGTTAGTTGGCTACATCTTACTGTCCAATGTATTCGTGGGACCAATCAACAAGATGAACTCGATGATTGAACTGTATCCAAAAGGATTTGCGGGCTTCCGTCGTTTCAAAGAATTAATGAATGTCGAAATCGATATCGAAGACGCACCCGATGCCATTCCAGCTCCTACTTTTGAAGGACGTGTGGAATATAAAAATGTCGGATTCGGATATGAGGAAGATAAGAAAGTGTTGGAACATATCAACTTGACGGTAGAACCAGGTCAAACGGTGGCCTTCGTTGGACCAAGTGGAGTTGGGAAGACAACGCTCGTGAACTTATTGCCTCGTTTCTATGATTTAAAAGAAGGGGAAATCTTGGTCGATGGAACAAGCATCAATCGTTTCACCTTACAATCACTTCGTCGTCAAATCGGTATCGTGCAACAAGATGTGTTCCTCTTTAATGGAACGATTCGTGAAAATGTATTGTACGGAAGACTCGATGCGACAGACGAGGAAGTTGACCGTGCAATCGAGCAAGCGAAACTGAAAGAAGTCATTGAAGATTTAGAAGATGGTGTGGATACGCATATCGGAGAACGCGGTGTGAAATTGTCAGGCGGACAAAAACAACGTCTCTCAATCGCGCGTATTTTCTTGAAGAATCCTTCTATTCTAATCTTGGATGAAGCCACAAGTGCGCTCGATACGCAAACGGAGAAATTTATTCAACAATCGTTTGACGAGTTAGCAAAAGGCAGAACGACGTTTATTATCGCTCACCGCCTTGCTACGATTAAAAATGCAGACCGAATTATTGTTGTGACAGAAGATGGACTGACAGAAGACGGCACGCATGAAGAATTGCTCGCACAAAATGGTGCGTATGCGGCGTTATATAAAGCACAATTTAAATAGTAGAAAAATGCGGAGTAGGAATTCGTTTCTTGCTCCGTATTTCTTTTTGCTTTTTTGAATTTATCGCAAACTGTGATACAATGACCCAGAGAAAACTTAAGGAGAACGTTGATGAGTATTTTAAATGTAGAAAAATTAACACACGGCTTCGGTGAAAGAGCCATCTTCAATGATGTGAGCTTCCGTCTATTAAAAGGGGAACACATCGGGCTTGTTGGAGCTAATGGTGAAGGGAAATCAACCTTCATGAATATCGTAACAGGTCAATTACAACCCGACGAAGGAAAAATCGAATGGTCTAAAAATGTGAAGGTTGGATACTTGGACCAACATACGGTGCTTGAACCAGGAATGACGGTTCGCAGCGTCCTTCAAAAAGCTTTCGACGATTTATTCGTGGCAGAAGCGCGTATCAATGAATTGTATATGGCAATGGGTGATGCAAACGAAGAAGAGATGAACGCGATGCTCGAAGAAGTGGGCGAGTTGCAAGAGCGATTAGATAGCCACGACTTCTATATTCTTGATGCGAAGATCGATGAAGTGGCACGTGCATTAGGCGTTGCAGCATTCGGGATGGATAGCGACGTAAGTGAACTCAGTGGTGGGCAACGTACGAAAGTATTGCTTGCAAAACTATTATTAGAAAAACCAGACATTTTATTACTCGACGAACCGACAAACTACTTGGACGTAGAGCATATTGAATGGTTGAAACGTTACTTACAAGAATACGAAAATGCATTTATCCTCATTTCGCATGATATTCCTTTCTTAAACAGCGTCGTGAACTTGATTTACCATATGGACAATCAAGAGTTGAACCGTTATGTTGGGGACTATGATCAGTTCCAAGAAGTGTATGCGATGAAGAAATCTCAACTAGAAGCGGCGTATAACCGTCAACAAAAAGAAATCGCGGACTTGAAGGACTTCGTAAACCGTAATAAGGCGCGTGTGGCAACACGTAATATGGCGATGTCTCGTCAGAAGAAACTGGATAAGATGGAAGTCATCGAATTAGCCAGTGAGAAGCCAAAACCAAAATTTGACTTCAAGACTTCTAGAGCTCCCGGTCGTTACATTTTCCAAGCCGAAGATTTAGTGATTGGATACGACCGTCCGTTAACAGGACATATTAATCTTGAAATGGAACGCGGCCAAAAGATTGCCATCGTCGGTGCGAATGGTATCGGGAAGACGACACTACTCAAGAGCTTGTTGGGCATTATTAAACCGTTGAACGGAAAAGTAACGCGTGGGGACTATATCGACCTAGGGTATTTCGAACAAGAAGCGCCGAAAGGAAATCGTAAGACAGCCCTAGAAGAAATCTGGGATACCTTCCCTTCAATGACACAACCAGAAGTACGTGCGGCGCTTGCTCGTTGCGGCTTAACAAGTAAGCACATCGAGAGTCAAGTGCAAGTATTAAGTGGGGGAGAACAAGCAAAGGTACGCTTCTGTAAATTGATGAATGAAGAATCAAACGTACTCGTACTCGACGAACCAACGAACCACTTAGACGTGGATGCCAAAGATGAGCTAAAACGTGCATTACAAGAATATAAAGGAAGTATATTAATGGTGTGTCACGAGCCTGAATTTTATGAAGATTTAATTACTGATTTATGGGATTTCACTTTATTTTCACGAAAAATAGATATATAATACAAAATATAAAAAAGTTTAGAAATACTGGAAGGGGAAAAAGATAAATAATGAAATTGTTAAGAAAGGTTAATAAGGTCTGGGTGGCTGTTTCTGCAACTACTTTAGTAGCAATTATGGTTTCTAATCAAACTGTACAAGCAGAAGAAATTAATCAATCACAAGTAACTACAAATCAAGTAGAAAAAGCGAAAAGTGAAAATGATAAAGTTGAGAGTCAAGGAACAGAAGAAAAATCTAATGCTGTTCTTACTCCTACTCCTTCTCCTACTCCTACTTCTACTCCTGAAGCGGGAGATGCTACAAATGAAGCTATTCTTGAAAAGGCAGTTAACACAAGTTTAGAACCAGCTAAGCAAGTAGCAGAAGAAAATGATGCACATGACCCAGAAAAAGAAGAAAAGTTAAAAGAACTAGCAACACCAGTTATTTCCAGTGAAAACGAATCAGAAAAGATAAAGAATGCTATTACTGAAGATGACCGAGAAGTTGTTCGCCAACCTGAATCAGAAACTCCTTACACTGTAAAGTATGATACCAAAAACAAAATGTATTATGTTGATGCTGTTGATTTTGGTTTAGATGTCCGAGATGGTGCTGATGATACTGCTGCTGTAAACAAAGCGTTAGAAGCAGCTAATTCAGTAGTTATGAGAAATAAACAAGGGCAAGAGTTTCAAGGAGTTGCTGTTAAATTATCTGGAGTGGTTAATGTTCAAAGAGATCAGGGAGAAATTTCTCATTATGAGTTGCGTACTCTAAATGATAGTGGAATTCCCTACGTTGTTAGAAACGGTAAGATTGATGGCGTAAAAGATGTAACTAAAATTAGTCCAGAAGAATATTCGAAAATGGATGTAACCGATGATGGGTTGACAACATATACCAATAATAGAGGTAAGATAGAAGATGGTATGGTCCTTCCAATTTATAAAAAATCTGGTGTATTTAATCAAATTAAAATAGGAGAAGATTTGAAAAATGTAACAGGTTTAATTGGAGACGGTATGGGTGCCACGACAATTAAAACCAATTTAGTGCAACTTGGAAATCCATGGAATCCTGATGATAATGATACTGATAGTAGAGATCACTCAGTAGTTTTAGTTGAAGGACAAGATGGTTTTCTTGTTAAGGATTTATCGGTAAATATTGTAAATCTTAAAGATGCTTTTGGGACAAAGAATGATGGTTTTTATTATAGAGGGATGCCTTATTATGGTAAGGTTAATGGAATTCAAATTGATGATTCAAGCAATGTTTCTGTAGAGTCTGTTGAATCGTCTGGCGCTAATAAAGCAGGAGTTTTCTTTAATTCTTCATATAATACAGTTTCAAAGGACTTAGAAGAAGGTACTTTAGCGAAGAAATTATATGGAAACAAACCAAGATCATTAAACTATCTATATCAAAAGGGAGACGCTGGAGTTTCTTTTGATGATTTAAAAATTAGTAAAAACAATAAAGTTATTAACAGTAATCTCCATAACAATAGAGTTGCTGGTGTGCATTTTGCCTTTCAGAAACACTTTTTAGTAGAAGGTTCTACTTTAGCGGAAAATGGACATAAGTTAAGCGGAAGTACAGGATATGGAGCAGCATCTTCTGCTGGTTCGTATAACGATTATTATATTTATAGAAATAATGTTTCTTTATATAATTATCGTAAAGGACTTGATGCTCATGAAGGGGATCACATTTTAATTGAAAAAAATGTATCTTATGGTGATCGACTCTTAGGAATTGCAGTATATAATCGTGCATATAAAATGGAAAATGCGATTATTAGAGATAACATCGTAACTCAAGATACAAATAATAGATTATTAAAGAATGATTTAAGAAAAGATGGAACTTTCCCAGCAAATTCGGATTATTCACAGTATGAGGCCATTCATTTACAAACAAATGAAAAAGGTAGAGATTTAAGTGAAAAAGGTAGTGTGGGTTATTTTGAAATTAGTGGAAATACTATTCAAAATATCGATAATAGCGGGAAAATTCCAGTCAAATATGAGAGTGGTTATAGATCAGAAGAAAATTATACGGCTAATGCTATTTTAGTCAGAATGCAAGAACCATACTTAGATTATGTATTAAAGATTGACAATAACAATATTTCTGGAAAATCAGCTACATCTATATTTAAGGTGATTAACTCAGCAATTGACCATAAGAATGGCAACCTTCAAGTTACGGAAACTGATAAATATAAAACAGGTATTGGTAATGGTTCAGGAGCTATTTCTATTACGAATAATAAAGTTAATGTAGATAAAGTAACGGGATTTGCTGGTACTTATTTAAGTCCAATCAATATTGTTGAAAGTACTGATAATAGACTAATTAAAGATAATCAAGGAAAAGTAATTGCTTTCCAAGATAAATTTAGAGGGTCTCTCAACTTCAGTAATAATGATATTACTTTTAAAAATACAGAATTAAGTAGCCCAAGAAATACAGAAAGTGCTGTCAAAATTATTAGTAATGCTGAGGCTATTCTTCTAAAAGATAACAAATTTAATTTTGGAAAAGTGACTCAAGATTATTCTGCTAATATAGCTATGGTGAAACCATTAATTGAAGTAAACGGACTTACTGGACCAACAGCACAACCAAATATTAATGGGGTACAAACAAATACTAGTAGACAAGTTTCAAACTTACCGTCTACACTTAAACATACTCAACCATTTGTATTTGTTAACAATGATATATCAATTGATAATGAAAAGTTTAGTGAAAGAGCAACTACGAAGCTTCCTACTAGAGTTTTACAATCATATTCAGTTGTAAGATATATCAATAATAATACTTTTACTTCAAAAGAACCGATTGATGTTAACCCTGTGAAAGAACAATCAGATGTTGATGGAAACACAGTATACGACACAACAAATACAACAAATGAGACCCCAACTAAAGCCTTAAATGAGCGTTTATATAATTTAGCTACAGAGCGTTTTTCTACTGAAAAACCAGAATTGGTTAAGACAGAAGAAAAGACGGTTCTAAAAGAAACAAACTTCATTTTAGATAAGAATTTAAAAGCAGGGGAACAAGTTGTTGATCAGGAAGGTCAAGATGGAAAAGTTGAAGAAAAAACTTATTCTACCAAAGTAAGTAATGGCGTGTATGATAAACAAGGTGATATTGATGTATATAGTCCTCTTGCGCGAGTAATTAAAAATAATTATTATGATCTAAAGAATATCCAAAAAGATAATGTAAATAAAAGAGTTCCTGGATTGGTAAGAGGGGATTATGTTACAACAGAAAACAAACCGTTAGAATTGAGTAAAAACTTTGTTTATAACACTGTCTTAAAAGATAAAGCTGGAAAGCTAATTGAAGCTAAAACAGACGTCACTTATAAATACAGTAATATGCCGATAATGTTAGAAGAGGGTGTAGGAGAAAGTTTTACTGATAAAAAAGTAATTTCAGAAGCTGTAGATAAGATTGTTAGAATTGGGATAAGAAATACTACGTATTTACCAATACTTGAATCAGAGAAAATTCCATTTGAAGTGGAGTATGTTGATACAGATGAATTGCTAGAAGGTGAAACAGTAACTCTTACGGATGGAGTTTTGGGAGAATTAACCAAAATTTACAGAGAATTACGTGATTCTAATACGGGTGAATTATTGTCTGAAAAAGAATATGTAACAGAACTGGTAACAAGTGCACCAGTTAAAATGGTAGTAAAACGTGGTACTAAAAAATCGACTACAACTGTACAAAAAGTGATTAGTGAAGAAATACCGTATCAAGTAATTTCAATTCCTTCAAATGAATTAAAAGCTGGAGAAAGAGTTGTTCAAAGAGTAGGGAAAAATGGAACGATTGAATATCTCTATCAGTATGTGTTAGATTCAGAGGGGCATGTTGTCTCAGCCAAGTTAATTTCTAGCAAAGTGATTGAAGAAGCTGTTGACGAGATTGTGCACGTTGGTGTTGAAGATTCACAAGAAATGTTACCAAATACTGGAAGCCATACAGATTATTCTATCTTTAGTGCAACAGTGTTAAGCATTTTGGCGTCTATTGGTTTAATAGATGCATTAAATGACAAAAAAAAGCTTGACTAGTTTTTGTGATACATTCTATTAAATAAATACGAGCTAAATTCTGTAATAACAGAATTTAGCTCGTTTTTTATGTTTTGGAAGCTAAAATATAAAATAGAATAAAGAATGAAGTTGGTCGGTATATTAATAGACTATATATTTGAGGAGTTTTCTTATTATAAAATAATTTAAAAATTGATAATAACTTGCATTAATTTATAAATCAAAAGAATCAACTGTTAAAGACTTTATTCTAAAGATAGAAATTGAATAAATTAAATTTCATTATAGATGAGTTTTTCGTTAATTGAAAAAGGTTTAAAACTGTAATAAAAGGAAGAAAAAAATAATACTAAAACAGTTGAAAATTTTCCATGTTGATAGCAAATGAAAACGAGAATTACCTTAATAATTAATCATTTGAATGAATATTAAAATGGAAATTTATTAAAAAATACGTTTTTTCACTAATAGGGAAGAAAGTTGATTTTAATGTTTTTTAAGTAAAAGTAATTGATATATTTAAAATAACATTTAAAAAAAAGATTGATATAACAGTATTTTCAGACAGGGAACTTATTTTGAAGGAAAAATCTTTTTAAAAAATAGAACAAATAATTGTTGACGATAAAAAAATATAGATTGTATTGTAAAAAAATATAAAGTAGAATATCCGCTGTAGAGAAGATATTAATAAATTTTATATATAGTGTATATTGTGGATAAAATATGAAAGTTAATGTGTCTTTTTGAGTAATCATGTTAGTGAATTAAAGAACGAAAAAGAAAAGGAAGTGTCTAAATGAAAATTATCTTAAGCAAGCGTCAATGTTTCTCATTACGTAAATTAACAATTGGCGTGTGCTCAGTCTTATTAGGAACAACGATTTTTGCTACAAACACAGTAGCAGCAGAAGAAGTATCTGCTACTGCAGCTGAAGCAACAACGACAGCGGCTGCGCCGACAACAACCGCTGAGGTAACTACTGAGGCTGAAACAACTGCAGCACCTGCGACAACAGAAGAAACGACAACAGCAGCAACGGCAGCAGGGGAAACTCCAAGAACACGTTCTCGTCGTGCAGCTTCACAAGGAAGCGACAACTCTCCAGTAGATGTTGAAACAACTCTAAAAGCTGGCGAAACAGCAACTCCTGACATGTCAAACCCTAACGGTGCTCGTGTACAATCACGTGACATTACAGACTCTAGCTACAAAAAAGCAGATACAGATTATACTTTCCACGTATTGGATTTAACAAGATTTAATGAACGATATAATACTAATTACTACACACGTTCTTATAAACCTTTCAGTGATTCAAACAATGTCACTGTTGAATTAGTAGATAAGAATACTGGTTTAGTGATTGAAACAGTTCAAATTAATGAAACAAGTGGTCCACAAACTTTCCAAAAGACAAAACAAGCATCTAATGGAGAGTTAACTTTATATGTTAAATATGATAAGAATCCAGGAGATAGAGGAAGAGATGGAAGTCCATTTTTACAATTCCACTGGGATATTGATAAGGTCATCCAAACGTATGCAGAATTAAAAGAAAAAACACCTGAAAATGAAGCAAAACAAAAGCTTTATGAAAATGTATTTAATTCACGTACAATGACGGATAAATTTAATGCTGTAGAACCAGCTTATGACGGCCGTACAATTACAGATACAAATGCTCTTATTCCACAAGTAGTTAACAATACAACTTTATATAAAATTGTGGACAAATCAAACTCGACCTATCAGGCTGGACGTACAGAAACATCTACACAATCGTATAAAGAAAGTGGAAAAGAAGAAGAATTAGCAAGTTATAAGATGAAAGCGATGGAAGGACAAAACTTCAATGCTTCTGGTGTTCGTCAATTTGATGGATATCGCTTATACCAAGCGGCAGATCCAACAACTACTTCAGGATATGTAAGTTCTCCTTATAAAGTCGGAACGAAATTCATGGACGCAGACCGTTATGGGTTAAAACGTATTAAAGAAGTTGTGGACGAAGATGGTTCAGTTGTTATTCGTGTTTACTTACTTGACCCTAAACAACAATCTAAACGTTCAGATGGTACTTTGAGTACTGATGGATATATGTTGATTGCTGAAACACAGCCAATTAAACCAGGGAATGCAAACACTGAAGAATTAGCTAAAGTTAAGAGTACTTTAAATACAATTGCATTTACAGGGACCGACGGTGTTAACCATCCTAATGGGATTGAAGTTGGTTTTGATTTCCAAAAAGCAGCAGGTTATACACCATATAAAACTGTTTTCGTACCGTTCTTAGGAGATGGAATCGGACATAGTTCTCCAAATATCCAATTAGAACGTGGCGTCCGAGGGATTGGTATTAACGTTGACTTAGTTAACACACTAACTCCATTCAAACAACCTGTTTACTACTATGAAAAGATCGAACCAGTTAAAGTGAAACCTGAATTCAAGAAAACTTTAGAAGGTCGTAACTTAGTAGACGGCGAATTCAGCTTTACAATTAAAGAACAAAAATCTTCTCCAGATGGACACGAAGAAACAGTTCAAAATGCTGACGGTAAAGTTTCATTCAGCGAATTAACATTCAATAAACCTGGCACTTACAAGTACAAGATTACAGAAAAAGCAGGTTCTGATGCGAACGTTGATTACGATGCAATGGAAATCACTATGACTGTTGAAGTTACTCAAGACGCTGCTGGCGTATTAAAAACTAAAGTAACTTACTCTGCAGAAGGCGGCGAAACTTCTAAAGCTGACGACCAAGAGTTCAACAACTTTGTAGTACCTCCAGTATCAACTAAATTCGACTTCACTAAGAAATTAGAAGGTCGTCCATTGAAAGATAAAGAGTTCAGTTTTGTATTGAAAGATGCAGAAGGTAATGAAATCGAAACTGTGAAAAACGATGCAGATGGTAACGTTACATTTACAGCATTAAACTATGACAAGACTAAAGTCGGCGTTCACAAATATACTGTTGAAGAAGTAATCCCAGCGGCAAAAGAAGATCGTATGGACTATGATACAATGAAAGCGAACATTACTGTTACAGTGTCTAAATCTGGCCACGTTTTAACAACAGTAACAACTTATGCTTCAGAAGGCGGAAACGCTACTGGTGCGGATGACAAAGAGTTCAACAACAAAGTGACTCCACCGCCAACAACTCCAGAGTTCAAACCAGAGAAATTCGTTGTGAATAAAGAAAAATTCGATATCACTGGCGACAAACTTATGGACGATGATAATGAGTTAACAGATGAAGTAGCAGAAACAAATGCAAACCCATATGCTGACAAATCAACAAATAACGAAGCAGAAAACATCAACGGTAAGACACTTAAAAAAGGTGACAAATTCTACTACCAAGTATGGTTAGATACAACTAAATTCACTGCAGACCAAAACATCCAATATGTTGGAATCACTGACGATTACGAAGAAGACAAATTAGATGTGACTACAGACGGAATTAAAGTTTATGATAGCGTATCTGGTGCAGATGTAACTTCTAAATTCGATATTAAAGTAGAAGACGGTAAAATCAGTGCAACTTCTAAAGCAGAATTTGTAAATGAAAACAGCGTCATCGACACAACTAAATTCGAATTCGGCCGTTACTATAAATTTGATATCGCTGCAACTATCAAAACAACTGTTAAAGGTGGTATCGATATCGAAAATACAGCGAGCCAAATCGTTCACGTATACGATCCATACAACAATACTGTTGAAAAACCAGAAAAACCAACGCAAAAACGTGTTGTGAATATACCAGTTTCTGTGGACTTCAACTTCACGAAGAAACTTGAAGGTCGTACGTTGAAAGACCAAGAATTCACCTTTGTATTGAAAGATGCAGAAGGTACTGAAATCGAAACAGTGAAGAACGACAAAGATGGAAACGTGAAATTCAAATCACTTGAATTCACTAAAGATCAAGTGGGAACTCACAAATATACAATCGAAGAAGTAGCTGGAACAGATGCAACAGTAACTTACGATAAGATGAAAGCGGAAGTAACAGTTAAAGTTTCTTATGACGGAACTGCTAAAGCGTTAATTAAGAACGTGACAGACGCTCCAGATAAAGAGTTCAGCAACACAGTAACTCCTCCAGAAACACCTGAATTCCAACCTAAGAAATTCGTTGTGAAGGATGAGAAATTCGACACTACTGGCGACAAGTTAGTAGATGACGACGCTGAGTTGACAGATGCTGTAACAGATACGAAAGCAGATCCCTATGCGGATAAAGCTGACAACAACGAAGCTGAAAATATCAATACTTCAACACTTAAGAAGGGTGACAAAGTGGTTTACCAAGTTTGGTTAGATACAACTAAATTTGACGCAAACAACAAAGATTACATCCAATCAGTAGGAATCACAGATAACTACGACGAAGAAAACTTAACAGTTGATGCTAATAATATTAAAGCTTACGACAGCGTAACTGGTGAAGATGTAACTGCTAAATTCGACATCAAAGTTGAAAATGGCGTAATTACAGCAACTTCTAAAGCTGATTTAACGAAATCTTTAGGTGATGCTGAAGATACTCAAGTATTAGATACTACTAAATTCGCATTCGGTCGCTACTATAAATTTGATATTGTTGCGACAATCAAAGAAACTGCTAAAGATGGCGTAGATATCGAAAATACTGCGAGTCAAACAGTTCACCAATACGATCCAACTAAGAAGACAACTGAGAAACCAGAAAAACCAACTGAAACTCGTGTTGTTAATATCCCAACAAAAGTGGAATTCGAATTCACTAAGAAACTTGAAGGTCGTCCACTGAAAGATGGCGAATTCAGCTTTGTACTTAAAGACAAAGACGGAAATGTCATTGAAACAGTAACAAACGACGCTGACGGTAAGATTAAATTCTCTGCCTTAACATTCAAGCGAGGCGAAGAAGGAGTTTATACTTACACTGTTGAAGAAGTAAAAGGAACAGAAAAAGGCGTAACTTACGATACAATGGTTGCGACTGTAACTGTAACTGTAGCGAAAGACGGTAAAGTATTAACGGCTGTGGCTGGATTACCAGAAGATACTGAGTTCAATAACACAGTAACTCCTCCAAACACACCAAATACACCTCCTCAAACACCTCCAACTCCAGGGGAACCAGAATTACCTAACACAGGTGTGGAAGACTTATCAGCAGTCTTCAATGCAGCAAGCATGTCACTCCTTGCAGGTTTAGGATTACTTGCGACTGGCAAGAAAAAAGAGGACGAAGAAGAATAATCTCACCTAGGTGATCACTTCTAAAGTTTGACGAAAAGCCCCGAGAGAAATCTGAAGTGCACCCCAAAAGTTAGACAGAAAATCTAACTTTTGGGGTG
>CAUPXN010000027.1:0-15034 GCA_963515505.1 uncultured Streptococcus sp. | reverse complement strand
TCCGTAATATTAAAGAAAATCTATTTTGGGCATTTGCCTACAACGTTATCGGAATTCCATTTGCGATGGGAGTTCTTCACCTATTTGGCGGACCACTCCTCAACCCAATGATTGCCGGAGCCGCAATGAGCTTCAGTTCCGTATCCGTTGTCCTCAACGCCCTTAGATTAAAACGCTGGAAAGCATAACTATAAAGGAGAGATTTATGATGAAAAAAGAATACAATTTAGAAGGAATCACATGCGCAGGATGTGCCAACACAGTGAAAGAACGTTTCTCAAGCGTACCAGGCGTAACAAACGTTGAAGTCAGCTTAGAAAACAAAGTAGCTACAGTCGAAGGAGACGCAAGCGTCGACGCATTACAAGCATCTCTTGAAGGCACAAAATACAGCATCAAAAAATAATCAACCCCAAAAAGGCCGAGCGATTTCGCCCGGCCTTTTTTCTATCTGTCATCCTTTTCCCGCAATCCATTGTTAGAAGAAGTAAATAAAGTAGAACGTTGCGAATAAAAAACACCTAGAATTCTGATTGGCATTTTTCTACTGGGTATGGTTTCAGCTGCACCCATGGTTAGTAGAAGTGATAAAGAAGAGCGTTGCTAACAACACCAATTGTGGTTTCGAGGAACCTCTTCCTATCTCAGCGTCTGCTTTGTCTCTCACCCTTCCTCTGCAATCCATGGTTAGAAGAAGTAAATAGAGTAGAGCGTTGCGAACAATACCAATTGTGGTTTCGGAGAATCTTGCGGATTCTATAGTAATAGTGATGGGAGTTTGCATTAAAATGAGGGAGAAAGACAGAAATGGCCAAAATAGAAGAAACTATTTTGGCCATTTCGTTTTCTTTCCCCCACAAAGTTGAATAGGGACGAGCGAGTTACATGTAGCGAAGCTCGTTCCATTCAACCACTGTGCATAGGGGACGTAGGAATAAAATTCCGTACGTCCCCTTTGAGGCTTTAAAGGCGAGAGACCTTAGGCTCGAGCCGGTGCCTCATCTTCGCCTCTCATCCATTCTCCCGCATTCCATGGTTAGAAAAAGTAAATAAAGTAAAGCGTTGCGAAAAAAACACCTAGGATTCTATACGAGTAGTAGTCGCGAGTGTACTCGATGCGAATTACAGACTCAGGAAATGAAATTTCCTAGAGTCTGTTTGAGGCTCGAGAGGTCTGAGACCTTGGCTCAGACCGGTACAGCCATTACTACTCGTATGAAAAAATCCTAGGTGTTTAGAAGAGCAACGCTCTTCACTTATGATGTTTATTGTTTATTATTTTACTTCAACACGTTCTAACCATGGAGTTGCAGTTTCGCCTAAAACAACGTTAAGGTCTTCGATGTTCTTACGTCCTTGATTTGCTAACCACGCACGACCAGCTTCTTCCCCTTCAGTCGCAAATACAGCTACAGCATCTTTCCATGTTGCACGACCACATAACACACCATTGAAAGTAGAACCAGCTTCTTTCGCAAAGCGTAGAGTTTCTTGGAATAATTCAGCAGAAACACCAGCACTTAAGAAGATGAATGGTAGGTCAGTGATTTCAGATTGTTCTTTGAATAAACGTAATGCTTCTTCGCGAGTATAAACAGGTTCAACGCCTTCTTTAGTGAAGCCTTCTACGAAGTTCATGTTTACTGGAACTTCTACTTTTAATACGTCAACGTTGTAACGTGGGTCAGAGAAGACTTTCATTGCGTCGTTTACTTTATGAGGTTTCACTTTTGCGTATGCAGCTGATTTCACATCGTCGTCACTTGCTTCGTAAGAAACGATTTCTAAGAAGAATGGAATATCTTCTGCCACACATTCGCTACCAACACGTTCTACCCACGCATGTTTGATGTCGTTGATTGCTGGATCTTCGTCAATATCATAGTATAAAAGAACTTTAACTGCGTCAGCGCCTAATTCTTTAATGCGTTTTGCAGACCAGATTGGAAGTAAGTCTGGTAAGCGGCCGATTTCTGTTGCATCGTAACCAGTTTTTTCGTAAGAGATTAAAAGTCCGCAGTCTTCGTGGCGTAATTTTGCAGCTGGAAGACCGTATTCAGGGTCTAAAAGGATTGAAGAAGAGAATTTTGTTAATTCTTCAGAGATTAATTCTTTGAAGCGGATGATACCTTCGTCACCTTTTACATTTGGGTTTCCTGCAGCAATCATTTTTTTCAATGAACCACGTTGGTCAATCGCTAAAGCACCGATGACATGGTTTTTGTTTGAAAGTTTTACTAAGTGATCATATTTTCCTTTTGTTAATACTAATTTTGACATAATAACACTCCTTTAGTTGTTTTTATTTTATTAAGCTTCGAAATAAGGCTTACCGTCTAAGTAAGTCGCTTTGAGTTGTAAATCATCGTCTAATACGATGAAGTCCGCTGCATACCCTGGGTCGATGCGTCCGCAAACGTCGTCGATACCGACTGATTTTGCAGGAACAAGGCTAGCCATTGTAATAGCTTCGTGTGGAGTCGCAATGCCCCATTTCACAACGTTTTGAACCCCTTGGATGAGTTCTAGGATACTTCCAGCAAGGCTACCGCCATCTTTCAAGCGAGCCGTACCGTCTTTTACGATAACAGGGAATTCTCCAAGCATCGATTCGCATTCGCCCATACCGCCAGCACGCATGCAGTCAGTAATCAGAGCTACATGGTCGTGACCGCAACATTTCATCACTATACTTGCGCTCACTGGGTGGACGTGGTGACCGTCGCAGATGAGTTCGTCGAATACGTTTGGCAATGTGAGTGCCGCGCCGACAACGCCTGGTTCGCGGTGATGTAAGCCACGCATTCCGTTGTAAGTGTGAACGAAGATATTCGCACCGGCTTCAACGGCGTTTTTACAATCTTCGTAAGTGGCATCTGTATGTGCAAGAGCGACATAGATGTCTTTTGTTTTCGCGTGTTTGATGAAATCAACAGCACCTTCACGTTCAGGCGCAATCGCGATTTTCTTCACCCAACCGCCAGCGCGTTCTTGCCATTCATCCAAGATTTCAGATTTAGGGTCGCCCATGTATTTAGGGTTTTGCGCGCCTTTGTATTTTTCACAGAAGAATGGACCTTCTAGGAAAATCCCTCTGATTTTAGCGCCGCCAAGCGTTGTGGCGTTATCGCCGACTGTTTGGCAAACATCCGCTAATAATTCGCGAGATGCGGTTAAGGTTGTTGGTAAATAAGAAGTAACTCCGCATGAAGGAAGTCCTTCTGAAATGGTACGAAGTGCTTCTACGTCGTTATCCATGACGTCAGCGCCTTTGAATCCGTGGATATGTGTATCTACAAGACCTGGGGCAATTTGATAGTTACTGTAGTCGATAATCGTAGCGCCGCTTTCTGGTTTTTCAGTTTGAAAGGCTCCGAAAGTCCCATTGTCTAAGATTGGTAAGTACCCTGGGCCTTTCACTTCGTCTTCAAAATAGAATGCTTTGGCATAAATATAAGTTGTCATAGGATCATCTCTTTTCAATAAAGTTATTTATGCTTCTAATGGGTGAATCGTTACTCCTTTAACGACACGGTTCACAGTGCCTGTTGGTGAAGGAGTGTCTGGTTTGTTTCCAACTTTGATAGAAGAAAGTAGAGCAACCGTTTGTCCAAATATTGCACATGGAAGTGCAAGGTAAGCATCTGGAACGAAACGATATTCTTTATCGAAGTTGAATGAGAGACCTTCAAAGTCTCTTTCTGCATCCACTCCAACCGCAAGAACAAGGCGTGCAATTTGGTCGCCGTGTAATTCGTTTAAGATATCGATGTCGTATTGACGCGTATAGTCGTCGTTTGATACGAATACGAAGGCTAGAGAAGAGCCGTTTACAAATGATTTAGGACCGTGACGGAATCCCATTGAAGAATCGAATGCTGTTGCGATTTGTCCAGCAGTCAATTCAAGAATCTTCAATTGAACTTCGCGAGTAAGGCCGCTGAGTGAACCAGAACCTAAGTAAATCACACGGTTGTAGTCTAAGTTCACGTAATGTTGAATCACGTCTTCACGTTCGAGGACGCTTGATCCCATTTGGCGGATGGCTTTCACGAAGCCTTCTTTTTCTTCAAGTGAGTGTGCTTCGTCGAATACAAGAAGCGCTGTAAGAGTCATACAAGTGAAGCTTCCTGTCATCGCAAAACCAGCGTCGTTAGAGCGGTCTGGCATCATTAAGAGTAAGTTGTTTGTGTCATTTTTAGCAGCAATGGCTAATTTTCCTTCTGGCGCACAAGTAATCGTGATTTGATAGAAGTCTCGCACGATTTGTTGGCCAAGTTGCACACTTGCAAGACTTTCTGGTGAGTTCCCGCTACGTGCAAATGAAACAAGCACGGTAGGAATTTCTGCTTTGAAGTAGTCATGTGGATTACTTACAAGGTTTGTTGTTCCGACTGATTGAAAATCAAAACGGTCTTCATTTCCTGTACGTTTTAAGTAAGGAAGAATTGTATCTCCCACATATTGTGATGTACCCGCACCTGCGAAAATCACGCGAAGTTTTCCTTCTGGTAAATGGTCTAAGAAAGCAGTGATGCGTTCTAAGTTTGCTTTGTAGTAATCAAAAGCTTCTTTCCACAATTCTGGTTGTTGGCGAATTTCGCGCGTTGTAATTTCTGCAGATAACGCTTCTAATTGACTAGTTGAAAATTGAAACATAATACCCTCCAAATATTTTTTTAGTTGTTTGTGCGATAGTGTCTTACTTTGTAGAAGAATTGGTCGCTTCTGGCAACACTAATCGTATATTCGATGATGCGATTTTCAGGATTTAATGTGGTTCGCATAAACCGTAAACAAGCGCTGTGCGGATCCACATCCAAGACTTCCGCTTCTTCCGGCGTGAGAATGCTCGCTGAGAATTCTTCGTCGGCGTAGTGGATTTGCTGATGAAAATCATTCGCAAACACTTCATATAAAGATTGGCCTTCTAACTGGGTCTTCGTTAAGGTTTTGAAGACGTCGTATGGTAAGAAAGTTGTTTCTTTCATGAGTGGAATGCCATCTGCATACCGAATGCGTTTCAGACGAAAGAGCTTGTCGCCAGCTTCGATTCCAACGAGTGGAGCGATAAATTCATCGGCTTCGTAACAGTCCAGCGAAGTAATTTTCGTGGAAGGGACTTTGCCGAGTTCCTTCATCTGTTCCGTGAAACTGTAGCCTTCCAGCAAGTTTTGGCGTTCTTTCCATTGCGTTGAAATGAACGTGCCTTTTCCATGACGCTTATAAATATATCCAAGCGTCTCCAATTCCTTCAACGCTGTTCGAACGGTGGTGCGACTGACATTGTAGACCTTTGTAATTTCGCGCTCCGAAAGCATTTTTTCGTGTGCTTTTCCCTTGGTCTTAATGAAGTCGATCAACGCTAGACTCAGTGTTGAGTAGAGTGGAGAAGGTTTGGCTACCATATCGGTTCCTCCTTTCGTAAAAAACTCTTCTACAACTGGTCACTACCAGTTAATACCATTGTAAGTTTTTTTAGTGCTTTCGTCAATAGCGTTTTCATAAAAAAGAGGGGGATTACGAGGACTTTCAACCGAATTTCGGGGAATGAAATAAAAATACCAGGAGAGAGCTGTTTTGTGCTTTCTCTCCTGGAGAGTGGGTTAGCCTGCTAAATGACTATTTAATACTTCTTCAAGTTGTTCAGCAGTTGTAGCACCTAATAAAGCTTCTTTTACATCAGCTTTCATGAGCATTCGAGCTACGGTTGCTAATAATTTAAGGTGAGTCGTTCCTGCTTCGCCATCTGGAATTAATAAGCTGAAGATGAATGAAGTTGGTTTTCCATCCATGCTGTTCCAGTCAATTCCGTCATTAAGACGAACGATGACGATTTTTGGAGTCGTGATGGCACTTGATTTCGCATGTGGAATCGCAAATCCGTCCATCATTCCTGTTGTTCCTTGTTGTTCACGTTCTACAAGTCCGTTGTACACGGCGTTTTCGTCTGCTGAAACGCCTAGTGTTACAGCTTTTTGTGCGATGAAACGAAACACTTCTTCTTGAGAAGTAAGATTTTCATTTAAGAAAATAGATTCTTTACTAATTAACATTTTCAACCTCCAAAGTTCTTTCTAAACGATTGTTGATTATTCAGAAAGTGGTTTACGAGTTGCTCCAAGAACAAGACCGCCGACAACAGAACCAATCGCAATGGCTAATACCCATAAGAATGGATGTGTTACAACTGGTAATACTAAGAATCCACCGTGAGGAGCAGGTACTTGTACGCCGAATAAGTAAGTTAAGATTGCAGCGATTGAAGAACCTAACATCATTGAAGGCATTGCGCGAAGTGGATCTTTGGCAACGAAAGGAATAGCTCCTTCAGTAATGTGAGTTGAACCTAAGATGAAGTTGACTAAACCAGCATTACGTTCGTTTGTATCAAAACGGTTTTTGAATAATAATACGGCAACAGTTGTGATAAGTGGAGGAGCGATACATGCTGCAGAAACCCCAGCCATGAATGCTGTATTTCCTTCACCAAGAAGAACTGTACCTGTAACGTAGGCTGCTTTGTTCACTGGGCCACCCATATCAAAGGCACACATACATCCGATAACAAGACCAAGAAGAACAGGGTTTGAATCTTGGAATCCTTTTAGGAACTCCATTAATGATTGGTTAATACCAGCCATTGGACTAACGATGACACTCATAAATAAACCAGTAATGAATACACCTAATAATGGATATAAGAAAATAGCTTTAAGACCATCCAATGTTTTAGGAAGTCCTTTAAATAATTTTTCCAAGAATACAACTAAGTAACCTGCGAAGAAACCACCGACGATACCGCCAAGGAATCCTGCGCCGCCATTACTTGCCATTAAACCTGCAACAAAACCGCTCACTAATGCTGGACGGTTCCCAATACTTTGTGCAATGTAGGCTGCTAGAACAGGAGTCATTAAGCCCATTGCTAAACCACCAATTTCTTTTAATTGAGCAGAAAAGGCATTATATGTTTCGTGATTTGGATCGAATGAGTAAATTCCGAATACGGCAAATGAAATCGCGATAAGCACCCCACCACCAACAACGAATGGAAGCATGTGAGATACCCCGTTCATCAAGTGTTTGTAAATTTCACGACCGATAGAACTTTTGCCAACGTTAGAAGATTGTGGAGCTTGTGAAGATTCAACAGCTGCATCGTCAGAGTGGTATTTCACAACGCCTTCTCCGCGAAGAGCTTGTGCTACTAATTCGTCGGCATTTTTAATTCCTTGTCCAACTGAAACGTCGATAATCTTTTTGTTTACGAAACGTTGTGGTTGCACGTCCTTGTCAGCAGCGATGATGACTGCTTTTGCGTTTGCGATTTCTTCTGGAGTAAGTTCGTTTTCGATACCGATTTGTCCGTGTGTTTCCACTTTAATCGTTACTCCTGCTTTTTTAGCGGCTTGCTCAAGGGCTTCTTGTGCCATGTAAGTGTGCGCAATCCCTGTCGGACACCCAGTGGCAGCGATAATATCATATTTTGTCATAGTTTTTCCTCCTTTATTGTTTCCGAGTTAGGATACTCGTTTGATTTGTTGCATTAATGTAGGAACATCCGAGAAGTCTGTCAAACCAGGTCTAAAAGCGGTTGAGCTTCCCGCTGCGACGGCTTTGATGAGTGCTTCTTCATCGGATAAACCTTGTATCTTGCTTCCAACGAAGGTCGCAAGTAGTGTATCTCCTGCACAGGCAGTATTGACAACTTCGCCATCCGGTGCAGTGACATGAATCGTTTCAGTTGGTGTAAAGAGAATGGCTCCCTTGTCTCCTAAAGAAGCGATGACGTTTTGAGCACCTTGCTCGAGGAGTTTACGACCGCAGTCCTTAATTTCCTCAAGGCTAATGTCATTCAATCCAAACCATTCGGCTAATTCTTCGTCGTTTGGTTTGATGAGATATGGTTTGTAACCCAATAGTTCCGGTACAAAATGAGCGGAAGTGTCTAGAATAAACTTAAAGCCACGTTCCTCGGACGCTTTTGCGATTTTCTCGTAAGTGGCACGCGTGATGCCTTCAGGATGACTTCCAGAAACAAACAAAATATCGTCGGCGTTCATGTTCTCCACGATGGCGAGAAGAGAAGCTTCTTGATCGGGTGTAACACTTGGCCCTTGGTTGACGAGTTTGAATTCTTCGTTTGTGGCCACAACTTGCGTGAACACATTGATACGAGTAATTCCGTCCACCGTGACGAATTGTGTTTGGATGCCTGCCTTTTGCAGTTCTTCCTCGATAAATTGGCCAGTAAAACCTGCTTTAAAACCTGTGGCGGTGCTATCAATTCCGAGTTCCTTTAAGATGAAGCTGACGTTTACGCCTTTTCCGTTTGGCATGTAAACAGCCTCGTCGGTTCGGTTCACTTCAGATGGCAACATTTGCGCGGTTTTAATGAACAAATCGATGGCTAAATTCATCGTACACGTATAAATCATCATTTCACCTCCAAGCTTTTTTTGCTATACTTATTATTACATACGTCAGGTTGTAAATGTTTTCTAAAATGAGGTTAACATTTGTAAATCTTTACAAAATGGAGGAGTTCGCATGTTCAACACGCAAGGTTTAACGAATACGGAAAAATATCTACTCGCTTATATCGAGGAACATCTAGAAGAGATCCCTTCTATTTCCATCGTGAAGTTGAGTCAGGATGCAAATGTTTCTACTGCGTCTATTGTGCGAACCATGAAGAAACTAGGATATGACGGGTTTACGAGTTTTAAACATGATTTAAAGAAACAATACCGTTTTACAAATGAAGAGTTATCCACCTTCAACAGTTTGGAAGCTGTTGACAAAAAAATTCAAGCGGTTGTCGTGAAAAATGAACAAGAAGTTCGCCGAACCATTGAGCAACTAGATAGTAAGACGATTGAGGATGCTGTACAGGCGATTTTTGGGGCACAACGAGTGTATTTATTTTCTCGAGGACTCAGTGAAATGATTGCCAGTGAAATGGAAATTAAATTGCACCTTTTGGAGCGTACCTGCGAACAGTATGTGGATCCAAATATTATCCGCACTATCAGCCATCGTTTAAATGCCCAAGATGTGGCGATTATTATCTCGTTAAATGGGCATACCGAAGAATTGGTGGAAGCAGCGCGTGTTTGCCAACAAAATGAAGTGCCGGTTATTTTACTGACTGCAAACGGAGCGAGTGCTCTAGCAAGACTCAGTGATATCACGTTTGTTGGGTATAAATCAGAGAGTTCGTATTTCCCAGACTATGAAGTACGCTCGCGTTTGCCACTACAAGTCATCAGCCGAATCTTACTCGATGCATACGCAATACGAGTTGCCGGCCAAAAATAATTTACATTAAAGGCGGATACTGATACGATAGTAAAGCAAAGAAAGGATGGCCGACATGGAAGGAAATAAGGTACAAAATTATAAGAGTTGTTTTGATATTATTGGTCCGATTATGGTGGGCCCTTCTTCTTCACATACAGCTGGAGCGATTGCAATCGGTGCTCTTGCGAGACAATTGTTCGGAGGCACACCAAAGAATGTGCGATGCGACTATTACGAATCATTCTCCGAAACGCATAAGGGACACGGAACGGATTTTGCGATTATTAGCGGAATTTTAGGCTTTACGACAGATGACGAGCGCGTGCCGCGTGCCGTTGAGATTGCTGTATCCCAAGGGATGCATATTGAATTTGTCGAGCGAAAAGAACCAAGCCCTGTGAATCACGCCAATACTGCGGATTTGACCTTGAGCGACGAGAAACGTACGATTCGCCTCATTGGGACCTCTGTTGGTGGCGGAGCAGTGGAAGTGAAGTACATCGAGGTGGATGGCTTTAAGATGGATCTTTCAGGTCCGCTTCCGGTTTTACTTGAAGTGGTTTCTCTCGGGGAAATGCCTGTTCTCTACAATTTACTACATGAGCATGGCATTACCATTTCAAAACAACGAGTGGAAATGACAGAAGATAGCCAAATGATGGGATATGAGCTTGCTGATTTATTATCCCCAGAATTAAAAGAACAAATACAAACATTAAGAAAAACGCATGACATCTATATGTTTGCGTGATGATAAGGAAGGAAGTTTGCAATGTTTTCGACCATTAAAGAATTGGTAGCATTAGCAACAGAACAAAAGAAGCCCATTTCGGAAATCATGATTGAACAGGAAATGGAAATGACCCAGCAAAGTCGTGAGTACATCTGGGAGAAAATGGAAAAAAACTTACAAACGATGAAGAACGCCGTTGAACGAAGCGTGGAAGGAGAGGGTGTGTTCTCTCCAACAGGTTTAACGGGTGGCGACGCGTTGAAGATGAAGAAATATCGTGAACGTGGGAAAACATTGTCGGGAGATAGTATTCTAGCGGGGGTACAATACGCGCTTGGAACAAATGAAGTGAACGCTGCAATGGGGCTTGTGTGTGCGACTCCAACAGCAGGAGCGAGTGGAACTTTACCTGGCGTTGTGTTCTCGATTGCCGATACGATGAACTTGAACCATGAACAACAAGTTCGATTCCTCTTTACTTCGGCAGCCTTTGGGATGGTCGTGGCTAATAACGCGATGATTGCCGGGGCGACAGGTGGATGCCAAGCCGAAGTTGGAAGTGCCAGTGCGATGGCCGCAGCCGCAGCCGTAGAAGCAGCAGGTGGAACACCGCAAGAGAGTTCAGAAGCCTTTGCGACAGCACTCGGGAACTTACTAGGACTCGTTTGTGACCCTGTAGCCGGTCTTGTAGAAGTGCCGTGCGTGAAGCGGAATGCGATTGGCGCGGGGAATGCATTGATTGCCGCAGATATGGCACTTGCAGGCATTACAAACGTGATTCCAGCCGATGAAACCATCGAAGCGATGCGCAGTATTGGGGTGAGAATGCCACGAGAACTCCGTGAAACGGGACTCGGTGGATTGGCAGGCACAAGAACAGGTGTCGCGATTAAGATGCGCATTTTCGGGGAAGATGTTTCGTTGAACCCGGAACAAGAGTAGGAGGAATACACATGGCAAAAGAAATTGCTACATTTGCAGGAGGCTGTTTCTGGTGCATGGTGAAGCCATTTGATAGCCAACCAGGAATCGAGTCTGTAATCTCAGGATACACAGGCGGCCACAAAGAAAATCCGACATACAAGGAAGTTTGTAGTGGAACAACAGGACATACAGAGGCCGTGCAAATCACGTTCGACCCAGAAGTATTCCCTTATGAAAAACTCGTGGAAATCTACTGGCAACAAACGGACCCAACGGATGCAATGGGACAATTCGTGGACCGTGGAGATTCATACCGCCCAGTCATCTTCTATCATTCCGAGGAACAAAGAAAGTTTGCGGAAGCTTCAAAAGCAGCCTTGCAAGCCAGCGGACGATTCAAAAAAGACATCGTGACAAAAATCGAGCCTGCAAGCACGTTCTATCCTGCTGAAGAATATCACCAAGATTTCTACAAGAAGGATCCAGAACACTACAAACGTTACCGCGGACTTTCAGGTCGCGACACTTTTATCGATAGTATTTGGAAATAAGAAAAAGAGCTAAAATTATCATATATGATAATTTTAGCTCTTTTATTTGATTCACTATCGGATGTTAAGCGCCCTTTTTATCAAGCGGAACACCCTATTGCAATAGGAAACGAAAAAGTTACAGAAAGAAAAAACACGCAATTACCATATATGGTAATTGAATGTTCTACCTCTACGTTTTTAAAAATAAAAAACGATATAGTATATAAACTATAAAGCAAAAAAAGACCATATATGGTCTTTTTCGCCTCTCAATTTTTTAGATATTTGCTAAGTAAGTTGTTAAACGAGCAACAACTTCTTTTAAGTTTTCCATTGAAGCAGCGTAACTGAAACGAACATAGCTTTCGCCACCAGGTCCGAAAGATACCCCTGGAATGAGCGCTACTTTTGCTTTTGGCGCAAGGTCGCGAACGAATGCCCATGAATCAGTACCACATTTTGCAGGAATCTTCGCGAATAAGTAGAACGCTCCGTCAGGACTTGCCACTTCGAAGCCGAGTTTCTCTAATTCGGAAGCTAGATAGTCACGACGCTCGCTATATTCCACCATCATTTTCGCGCAGTCATCTTGGCCGTGTAACATCGCCGCAAGCGCTCCGTATTGCGCAAAGCTTGTTGGAGCTGTCACCATGTATTGGTGTGTTTTTACGACTTCGTTCATGAAGTGTGTTGGCCCCATGATGAATCCGATACGCCATCCTGTCATTGCGTGTGATTTTGATAAACCAGTGATGACAATCGTTTGGTCCGGTAAAATGTTCGCAAGAGAGTAGTGAGTCTTGTCGTATGTTAATTCTGCGTAGACTTCATCGCAAAGTGCCCATAGTTGGTGTTCTTTAATCACTTCGGCTAAGTCTTCTAATTGTTCTTTAGAGTAAGTCACGCCTGTTGGGTTACTTGGGTATACAAGAACCACCGCTTTGAAGTTTTTATCTGGGTTTGCTTCGATGGTTTCGCGTAATTTGTCCGCTGTTAAAACAAAGCCGTCGTTACTTGTGTCCACCGTAATGAAGTTCCCTTGGTTCACCAATGTGATTGGCAAGTATAGCGGGAAGACTGGTGTTGGCACGATGACTGTGTCGCCAGGGTTTAAGATGGCTTGTAAGCTTGCCGCAATCCCTTCTGTGGCTCCGATGGTTGTAATCACTTGGTCTCCAGTGTAATTGAAATTAAATTTCTTGTTGTAATACTCAGCCGCAGCTTGTCTCAGTTCAGGAATCCCTGAGTTTGGTGTGTAGTGTGAGTGGTTGTCTTTAATCGCTTGGATAGCCGCCTCTTTAATATGCTCAGGTGTGTCAAAGTTTGGTTCTCCAAGAGTTAATTTGATAATGCCAGGAATCGAAGAAACTTCTGCGTCGAATTGACGAATATCAGAAACTCCAATGCCTTCTACGATTTTGTTAAATGGATGTTCTACTGTCATAGGAATCCTCCTTTTTATTCATAGGGAAATTGTATCTTGTTTTGAGAAAGAGTGCAACGAGAAGAATAGAATTTTACAAAGAAAATAAAAAATGCTGGGAATTTATCCAATCTATCTTTCTGCCTATGAATTCTAAGGAAAATAGTGTATAATCTCTTTGAGAATATCGGTTAGCAGTCAAAGTGCGAGCCACCCTAGAAGAGGAAGGGGTGGAGTGTGCACTTTTTTTGTGCAATGAAACGGAAGTGAGGGATAGTATGCAGACAGAATTTGATACCATTGCGGCGATTTCAACGGCTCCTGGAGAAGGGGCTATCGGGATTGTCCGTATTAGTGGAGAGGATGCGATTCGCATTGCCGACGAAGTGTATCGATTGAACGAGAAACGATTAAAAGAACAGCCAAGTCATACGATTCACTATGGGCATATCGTGGATCCAAAGAACAATGAAGTGATTGATGAAGTGATGGTGACGGTACTTCGCGCGCCAAAGACTTTTACGCGTGAGGATGTTGTGGAAATCAACTGTCACGGTGGGATTGTGGCGATTAACCGCATCTTACAACTCGTTCTTCGCATGGGAGCACGTCTGGCCGAGCCTGGTGAATTTACAAAACGTGCCTTTTTGAATGGACGTATCGACTTATCGCAAGCGGAAGCCGTGATGGATTTGATTCGTGCGAAAACGGATAAATCGATGCAAATGGCGATGCGCCAACTCGACGGAGAACTCTCGAAGTTAATTCAGAATTTACGACAAGAAATCTTAAACACCTTAGCGCAAGTGGAAGTAAATATCGACTATCCGGAATACGACGACGTGGAAGAAATGACCTTGCAACTGTTGCGTGAGAAGACCGAGCAAGTCTCACAAGGCATTCGCGCATTGCTAAACACGGCAAGCCAAGGAAAAATTTTGCGTGACGGATTGAAGACAGCCATCGTTGGACGTCCAAACGTAGGAAAATCGAGTCTATTGAACGTGTTATTACGCGAAGAAAAAGCCATCGTAACGGATATCGCTGGAACGACTCGTGACACCATCGAAGAGTACGTGAATGTGCGAGGCGTGCCGCTCCAGCTGATTGATACGGCGGGAATTCGTGAAACGGATGACGTTGTTGAACGAATCGGGGTGGAACGAAGCCGTAAAGCGTTAAACGAAGCGGATTTCGTGCTCTTGATTTTAAATCAAAGCGAAGAATTGATGGACGAAGACCTCCGCTTATTAGAGCAAACAAAAGATTTCAAACGTATTATTTTATTAAACAAGACAGACCTGCCAACAAAAATTGATATGGACAAGGTCAAAGAATTCGCGACAGACAGCGAGGTTGTCACAACGTCCATGCTCAAAAAAGAGGGCATCGACCAATTGGAAGAAAAGATTGCCGATTACTTCTTCCAAGGGCAAATGAACGAGCGCGACGCAACATACTTATCGAACACGCGTCATATTGCGCTGCTTGAAAAGGCAGAACAAGCGCTACAAGAAGTGGCGAACGGGGTCGACATGGGCATGCCTGTTGATTTAATCCAGATCGATTTTACCCGCGCTTGGGATCTCTTAGGCGAAATCACAGGCGACACTGTTCAAGACGAGCTGTTAACACAATTGTTCAGTCAGTTCTGCTTGGGTAAATAGAGCTAAAACAAAAGAAATAGAGAGTCGACGGTTTGCTGGAATAAACTGAGATAGAGTACGAATAATAAGAGATGAGAGCATGCAGAATTTTAATTGTAGGCTCTCGTGAAAGAGTAATAACGGAAATTCTTACGGATTCTATAGGAATCCTTCACAGTGCGAAGGATTCGTAATGGCGGTTGTAATCGATGCGAATTAGATTCTCTTAAAATTGATTTTTAGAGAATCTTTGAGGCTCGATAGGTAGGAAGACTGTAGGCTTCCACCGGTACAGCCATTATCGCTACTATGAAGATATCCGTAAAGAATTGAAGTTATAACTCTTTCAACGAAAGGTACAAGGAGGAAATGCTGATGACGAAGCTAGCAACCATTTGTTATTTGGACAATGGAAAAGAATTTTTACTGTTATTACGCAACAAGAAGCCAAACGATGTCCATGAGGGCA
>CAUPXN010000026.1:0-15912 GCA_963515505.1 uncultured Streptococcus sp. | reverse complement strand
TACTTTCTAATTGAATGTCGATTCGACCAGCGGTACTTGGATTTAAAGTGATCATGATGTCACTTGATTCCAAAGTGCCGACTACTGCACTTTTTTTAATTTCCATTATAGTTTCCACCTTTTCTTTTGGATTTTATCCAATGAAATGTTTTTCTTCTAAATAATGATACGTAGTTGCTGGAACGAGTAGTTTCAACTCGTCTACGTTTTTGTCTTGAATGGCAGCGCGCACCCGCGTCGCACTCACCACTTCGTCCCCGGCAGAAAGTCTGTCTATAATCACTAGCTCTAAGTCGCTCCCAAAAGCAGCTCTTAGCGCGTCATTATAAACGGAGGTTACTGGGGAAAGTGGTTCTTGACCAACAAAACGTTTGGTCAATTGTAACGTTGGAACAATGTTTTCTAAGAAGAGTGTTGCATCCAATGTTGCTTGAACTTTTGCCACTTCCAAATCCGCCTTCTCTTTCAAGAAGTACGATGGGAAAGTCGCACTTGAGACCATGTAGTCTCTCGTTGGAAGCACCGTTACGTTTGGCAGATGACTCACGCCTCGTTTCACCATTTCCATGCGGTCATTCGTATTAAAGAATGATCGATCCTCGGAAACAACGAATACGTAGAGGTGACTCGACTGACGGGCAGCCGTTTCTACCAAGTATTGATGTCCCAGTGTAAAAGGATTCGCATTCATGACAATTGCACTATTGCTACTTCCTTCTACGAAATGTTCTTTGAGTAATATTAAGTAATCACTAAAAGATGGGATGCCTTGTTCTAAAAAGGCAAGGTTTTCTGTCTCGGCAACTACCCGATAGCCCAGAGATTTAAAGAAGACAATGTTCTTTGGTTTCGTGTAGACAAAACTATTTGTATAAGAACGTTCTCTTAATTCATCTAAGAGCGCCATCACGAGATGCGTCAACAGATTTTCTGATTGATACTTTTTACAAACCACTAAACATTTTAAAATGTTGCGGTCTAAAGAACCGGTTGCTGCTGGTTCACCAGAAGTATGGTAAATCGCAATTGTATAATCAACCTGCTCTGTTTTGCCAAGGTTAGCTTGATCCATTAACCATTCCCAATCTTGGCGTGCTTTTTTATCGCGATCGAGCCATAACCGTTTGAGAATGAAATTTTCCATGGAACGGCCTCCTTATTTTGGCGGGAATGCTTTTAAAAGTAATGCAGAAACGGCATATAGAATTCCTAATACTAGGAAAACTCCACCCATCCCTAAAGCCATTAATTCGAAAGCTTGTGTTAAATGTTCTGCGTTGAAAGTCATCGTTTTCCTCCTTTTCCTTCTATATTATTACATGAAGAATGATAATAATAATCCACCAGCAATAACAGAAGCGATTTGTCCAGAAACGTTAGCTCCAACAGCGTACATTAAGATGAAGTTTTGAGGATCTTCGTCTGTCGCCATTTTTTGGATAACACGACTTGACATTGGGAATGCAGAGATACCTGCAGCTCCGATCATTGGGTTGATCTTTTCTCTACGGAATAAGTTCAAGATTTTAGCAAATACCACACCACCGATTGAGTCCATGATGAAGGCTACTAAACCGAACAAGATGATCATTAATGTTTGAACATTTAAGAATAAATCAGCTTGCATTTTAACTGAGATTGTAATCCCTAATAGAATAGAAACAATGTTTACTAATTCATTTTGAGCCGCTTGAGCTAAGTTATCTAAAACGCCACATTCACGTAATAAGTTACCAAACATTAAGAATCCAACAAGTGGTAATGAAATTGGAGCAATGAAACCTGCCACAATTGTGATAATGATCGGGAACAAGATTTTTGTTAATTTAGATACGCCTGAAGCGTGGTATGTCATACGAATACGACGTTCTGCTTTTGTTGTAACCATCTTGATAGCGATTGGTTGGATAATCGGAACAAGAGCCATATATGAGTAGGCCGCAACCGTAATCGCTCCAAGTAATTGAGGGGCTAATTGGTTCGCAACGAAGATTGATGTAGGACCGTCAGCAGCACCGATGATACCGATTGAAGCTGCTTCACGAATGTCAAATCCGAATAATACAGCTACAACGACTACGAAGAAAATACCGAATTGAGCTGCCGCACCGAATAATAACATGAATGGGTTTTGTAATAATGGACCGAAGTCGATCATCGCACCGATACCGATGAAGATTAATAATGGGAATAATTCAGTTTCGATACCGATTTCGAATAAGATTTGTAGAACCCCGTGTTGTTGTTGTCCACCAACGACTTGGTCAAGAACCCCAGTTCCAGGGAAGTTTACTAAAATTGTACCTAATCCCATTGGTACTAATAATGTTGGTTCGTACTCTTTTTTAATCCCTAAGTACATTAATAGGGCACCGACAAGCATCATGAAGATTTGGCCGCCAGTAATAGACATTATATTTTGAACTAATGTTTCCACTGTTTCACTCCTTGAAAGTTATTAAAATTAGTTAATTGTAATTAAAGCGTCTCCTGGGTTTACCACTTGACCTTCTTTAACGTGAATTCCTGCTACAACCCCTGCTTTAGCTGCAACGATTTCGTTTTCCATTTTCATTGCTTCTAAAATCATTAATGGTTGGTTTTCGCTAACAGTGTCTCCTACGTTTACTAAAATACGTAAGATGTTCCCTGGCATTGGAGATGGCATTGCGTCTGCGCCGGCTGGTGTTGATGCTACAGGAGCTGCTGGAGCTGGAGCAGCTTCTACTGCTGGGGAAGCTGGTGCTGCAGGCGCTGCAACTGGTGCTACAGGAGCTGCTGGGGCAACTGCTCCGATTTCTTCCATTTCTACTTGGTACTCTTGACCGTCTACTTTAATTTTGAATTTACGTAACATATCGTAACATTCCTCCTAAAATAATTATGATTTGCGTTTTTGGTAGATTTCTTTAACAGCCCATTGACTGTCGTTTGATTCACCTGCAGCAATCGCTGAGGCAATAACCGAGATAATCTTGGTTTCTGGGTTGCGTTTAAGGACGCGTTTGACCACAAATTGGCTTTCAGGATAATCTGATGCCGCAATCGCCGCTGCAATGATGGAGACGTGCTTAGCTTCTTCTGCTTCTACCGGTACAAAAGCTTCTAATTTTTCCCATTCAGATTCTGTCTGTGCAGACTGCGTCGATGCGTGTTCCGTTGCTTCAGAATTCTTCTTGCCAAATAATCGTTGGAGAATTCCCATTCCTTCACTCCCTTCCCAACATAATCTACATGCAATTATTATACAGAAAACATTATCATTCCTAAACTAGAAACTGGGGTTTTCCCTGTTCTTTTGGTGTTTTATTATATATAGGATATAAAAGTTATGCTCAATTTGTCACATCAAACTGTTCTTTTAATGTTTTTCGTTATGAAAACACTATCTTTTTTATTAAATATTGTTTAAGATATCGCTATAAGTAAACGAATTCATTCTACCCAATGAGTTCGTGGAGCTCCCATTCAGGTTTTAGCGACTGAACGGTTCTCCAACTAAAAAAACAAATTTTTTTAATAAAGAAAGGAAGATATGATGGTTATCACAATTTCAGCTTACGTAATGATGGCAATTTTCATGTACGTTATCATGAAGAAAAAAATGTCACCATTTACAGCTTTAGTATTAATTCCATTAGTTTTTGCAATTATTTTAGTTGCTACAGGTCAAGTCAAAGACGTTAACATCGGTACATTAATTCGCCAAGGGTTATTCGGAAATAACTCAAAAGATAAATTAACAGCGATGAAAGGGACTGCTGAAACAGGAATTATGCTTCTATTCGCAATCCTTTACTTCTCTACAATGTTAGACGCTGGATTATTCGATCCAATCACTAACAAAATGATCCGCTTCGCTAAAGGCGATCCAATGAAAGTTTTAATCGCTACTGCTATCGTAGCTGCTGCCGTATCATTAAACGGTGACGGAACAACAACTACATTAATCTGCTGCTCAGCATTCGTGCCAATTTACAAAAAATTAGACATGAAATTAATGAACTTAGGGGTTCTTGTTATCTTACAAAACACTATCATGAACTTATTACCATGGGGCGGACCTACTGCTCGTGCGATGTCAGTTCTTGGTGTAGAAGCAGATATCCTAGCTTACTTAGCACCAGGTATGATTCTTTCAGTTCTTTACGTAATCTTCTTTGTTGCTCGCTCAATGGGTAAAAAAGAACGCGCTCGTTTAGGTATCCAAGAATTAACTGAAGAAGAATTAAACGAATTGACTACAATTTCTGATCCTGAAGTATTAGAAAAACGTCGTCCACAAAACTTCGTAATCAACGCTATCTTAACAATCGTATTAATCGGTTGGTTAGTTGCTGGTTCATTCATCAATTCAATCGAAGTGAAACCAGTTGTATTATTCTTAGTTGGTACAGGTTTAGCCTTAATGATTAACTACCCAGACTTAAAAGCTCAATCTAAACGTATTGGGGACAACGCTGGGGATGCTGTACAAGTAGTATTACTAGTATTCGGTGCCGGAGTATTCATGGGATTATTCCAAGGAACTGGAATGGCAACTGCTTTAACAGATAGCATCGTTCAAATCATCCCTAAACAATTAGCAGGATTCTGGTCATTAATCATTGCATTAATCTCGATCCCTGGTACATTCTTCTTAACAAACGACGGATTCTACTACGGAGTATTAATTCCATTCGCTGAAGTTGGACGTCAATACGGCTTCACAGATATGCAAATGGCATTAGCTTCATTAATGGGTCAAGCATTCCACTTATTAAGCCCATTAGTAGCGTTCATCTACTTACTATTACGTCTAACAGGATTAGACATGGGTGAATGGCAAAAAGAATCAGCTAAATACGCAGCTGTTATCTTCATCATCTTCGTTGTAACAATCGTATTAATGGGTCATATGCCATTATACTTACCACAAAATTAAACAATTGAATTTGTGAAAAAGACTTGTTCAGGCCTAGCCTAACAAGTCTTTTTTTGTGCATTTTATCATCTTTTCGTTTATACTTACTCTAATATTTACAATAATTTCCAGGAGGCTACTATGTCAGCGATTATCCAAGCGGTAAAGAAAAATTTAGATATTACCCAAAATAAACCTCTTAAAATTTCGCTCTACGAAGCATTTCGTAAAACGATTATCTTAGGAGAAATCCCTGCAGGTACGCGTATTAACGAGAAAGAATTTTCGACTGAGTTAAACATCAGCCGTACCCCTATTCGCTACGCTCTTAATGAATTAACGAAAGAGCACCTAGTAGAGCACATTCCTAAGATTGGTGTCATCGTAAAAGGAATTTCCATTAAAGACGCCCATGAAATTTACGAAATTAGAAAATCACTCGACACATTGGCAACAATCAATGCGATGAAACTTATGACGAAAGAAGACTTCAAAGAGTTGAACGGCATTCTCGAAGAATGCGAACGCCTCAACAACGAAGACAGAGTCGATGAAGTTCTTGCAAACTTCACGACTTTCAATGATTTCATCTACGAAAAATGCCAAATGACACGTCTAAAAGAAATCGTATTCGAATTACGTACATACGTCATTTACTTCCGCGACTTATCGATTCGTTCTTCAGAACGCCGTACAAAAGCACTCGAGGAACACAAACTCATCTATCGCGGAATGCTCAATAACGACGTGGAACAAATCACGCTGATTACACACGAGCACTTAGATCGCTCATTACAATTTATTTTGAAACAAATGGAGAAATTACACATTGATTAATCCTGAGTTTTTAGCAAAAGCGGCAACAGATGCACTTCTACAAGAAGTCAATCTCGCGCCAAAACCCGGCTTAGTAGACCCTATTTCTAACGGGGCTCATAAAGACATGACAACAGAGACCTTCTATCAAAGTATCGAAGCGCTCCGTCCTTATTTACTAGCATATGCCGAAGCAGGAAGTCGCCACAACAGCACTCCACTCGACTTATTTAACGAACTTCGCGCCCTTGGAAAACAAGCCGAAGACGCGATGATGGCCGCCACAAACAATATCAATACCCATAAAGGAGCCAACTTCTCCTTTGCCCTCGTCTTAGGGGCTACAGCTCACACAAAAGGCAACATTCCAGAAGCCTTGCACTACTGCCACCTCATGACGCGCCACCTCATCGAAGTGGATTTTGCCAACCTCGACCAAAAAGAGCACCTCTCTTACGGGGAGAAACTCTACGTCGAACATGGCATCACAGGCATTCGAGGCGAAGCAGCAACAGGCTACCCAAGCCTTGCAAAAGCCCTCGACTATTACAACACACTGCACACGCACACACCACGTCACCGCGACTTACTCCTACTCCTCTACCTCATGACGTTCGTAGAAGACGGAAACCTTATTCACCGCGGCGGAATCGATGCGTATAAACAAGTGCAAAAAGAAGCACAACAATTATTCGAAGAAGCACAAACCCTCACAGAAACTGAGCTAGCAAACCGACTCGAGGACTACGACAACGTCCTTATCGAGCGTAACTTAAGCCCAGGAGGCAGCGCAGACCTACTCTCGCTCACCTTCTTCTGTCATAAAATACAACAAAACGGATGACCCCTCATCCGTTTTTTCTTTGCCCTTTTTCCGTCCCATCACTTCCCTATTTGCGTCCCACACGTTATGCTCTTAGTTTCCTGCAATCTCCTACTTAACATCTTTCTCGAGCACACACTTCATATTCTCCCTTCCCCGCGCCAGAGAACGTGGCATGCACACACCTGTCGCACTCTCTTATTCAAGAAAGGAGTAACCTTTTTAGCGAAAAGGGACGATATACGAGAGAAACCTCGGATTCTATAATAGCAATAATGGGGAATCGTATTAAATGTGAATTAGCAGGAGTAGTCCACTCCTGGACGTACTCCTGCTTTGAAGCTTTAAAGGTGAGAGACCCTAGGCTCGAACCGGTACCCCATTATAGCTATTATGAAGACAGCCGAGGGAATCTCGAGTATATCGGACCGTTAGGTCCTCCTTCTCTATCTATGCACAAAAAAAGAGTTAACGCAGTTTGCGTTAACCCTTTCTGTTAGCTTTTATTTAATAAGAGCGAGTGCGGCTTGCACGTGTGCAATGCTGCGTTCTCTGCCAAGCAATTCGATCGTCTTGCCGATCTCCGGCCCGTGTGTTTGTCCACTCGTAGCCACACGAATTGGCATAAACAAGTTTTTACCCTTCACGCCAGTTTCCTTTTGAACTTCCTTAATTGCTGCAAGAATACTTGGTTCATCGAATGTTTCCATTGATTCTAATTTCGCAACAAAAGCGTTCAATACAGTTGGAACTGTTTCGCCTTGAAGAACTTCTTTGGCTTGTTCATTTTCCACTTCGAAATCTTTTCTGAAGAATAGCGCTGATAACTCAACGATTTCATTCATGTAGCTCATTTGATCGTGGTATAAAGCCACTAATTTCACTAACCATGCATGTTCTTCAGGAGAAACTTCGTCTGCTACAACGCCGGCTTCTTTTAATTGAGCAATCGCCATTTCAGCGACTTCTTCTAACGGAGTTTTCTTCACATATGTGTTGTTAATCCATTCTAATTTCTTAGGATCGAAGGCAGCTGGTGATTTACCAAGACGTTTTTCGTCGAAGATTTCGATGAATTCTTCACGGCTGAAAATTTCGTGTTCACCTTGAGGAGACCATCCTAGAAGCGCGATAAAGTTGAACATCGCTTCTGGTAAGTACCCTAAGTCTTTATATTGTTCGATGAATTGTAGGATTGATTCATCACGCTTTGATAATTTCTTACCTGTTTCAGTGTTAATGATTAATGTCATATGTCCGAAACGTGGTGGTTCCCAACCGAATGCTTCGTAAATCATTAATTGTTTTGGAGTGTTCGCAATATGGTCATCTCCACGTAAAACGTGAGTGATTTCCATGAAGTGGTCATCCACTGCTACTGCGAAGTTGTAAGTTGGCATTCCGTCACGTTTTAAGATAACGAAGTCGCCACCAACACTTGTTGACTCGAATGAGATGTCGCCTTTAACGATATCGTCGAATGCGTAAGTTCCTTGTTTTGGAACACGGAAACGAACAACAGGAGTGCGTCCTTCAGCTTCAAAAGCGTCACGTTGCTCTTGTGTTAAGTAAGCGTGTTGCCCGCTATAGTGCGGCATTTCGCCACGAGCACGTTGCGCTTCGCGTTCTGCTTCCAATTCTTCCTCTGTCATGTAGCATTTATACGCTTTGTCTTCAGCAAGTAATTGCTCAATCAGTGGATTATAAATGTGTTCACGTTCTGATTGACGGTATGGCCCGTATTTGCCAGGTTTGTCTGGACCTTCATCCCAATCCATTCCAAGCCATGTTAAGTTTTCTAATTGGCTTTCTTCACCGTGTTCAAGATTTCTCTTGCGGTCAGTATCCTCGATACGGATGATGAACTCTCCACCATAATGTCTCGCGAATAAATAGTTAAATAGAGCTGTCCGGGCATTTCCGATGTGTAAGTGCCCTGTTGGACTTGGTGCATAACGTACACGCACTTTATCTGTCATTGTAAAACTTCCTTTCTTTTGTCATCCTTCTTATTGTAAAACTTTTCCATGGGGATTTCCATGATTAATTTACAACTCTTCTAAAATATATTTAAAATCTTTTTCTTCGAGCTTTTGAATGAGAATCACTCCGTCGCCCAAAGGAAGTAAGGTTGATTTTAATGTTGGGTCGCTTTGAACTAAATCAAGGAACATATTGAGACGGCGATGAATTTTACGCACACGTCTTGGGCGCTCCATCACGTCTTCTAAAATCGTCCCTCCTTGGAAAATATCATCAACCATTAGCACGCCACCCACTTCAAGCACGTCCATGCAATATGGAAAGAACTCGATGTATTTGGCTTTGGCGCTATCCATAAATAGGAAGTCGTATTTTCCTTGTTCCAGAGTTGGTAAAATATCTGCCGCATCGCCTTCCAGTTGTGTGATACGGTCGGCCAATCCTAGTCTTTCAAAGTTCGCTTTGGCACGGCTGTACATCAATTCGTAGCGGTCAATGGTCGTGACTTTCGCTTGTGGTGAAGCTGTTGCCATCAAACTCGCTGAGAATCCGACTGCTGTTCCAATCTCTAAAATATTTTTTGGTTGGTACAATCCAACAATAAAATCTAGAAATACCGCTGTTTCGTGAGGAATAATTGGAATCCCTAATTCATTGGCTGTATTTTCTAATTCACCCAAGTCCCCTGGAAATCGGCGTTGACTTGAACGCATGTACTCGACCAGTTCCGGTTTGACAACTGGTCTGTGCATCATTTCGTTTAACATAAATTCTCCTTTGATTAGAATCCGCCACCGCCGGATCCTCCACCACTACCACCGCTCGATCCGCCAGAGAATCCTCCACCGAATCCACCAGAGTTGCTGCTTCCGTTCACAGAAGAATTCGCAGTGTTGTATGAGCTTGTAAATGTGTTATTAAAATCAGAAACTGGATAGTAAATCGTTCCGTTTTGAGTTGAATAGAACACACTGTTTGGTAATTGGTCTGGTATTAATTTCTTCAACACTTTAATCACGTGTTCCGCTACGCCTAAAGAGATGGCATAAACAAGGAAGTGATCCCACAGTTGAATACTTGGTAAATCTTCGATCCGCTTCATTGGTGAGAGATCTTTTAGCATTTGTTTAAAGGCTTGCCATTTACGATAACGTAATTCCCCTTCAAGAGAACGACGGTTTGCAAAAATTCCTGTACCGATAAGCGTTAATGGTCCAACGGCAAGGAGTACGCCTCCAACAGTCCACAATAAATAATTTAAATTCTTCGTTAAGAAGGCCGCTCCAATCGTTAAAGCCCCGATGATGACGAGTAAGCACCCTGGGAAGCCACTACGTCCTTGAGGTTCGTCTTTACCAAAACGCGTTACGCGGTATTTCTCAGCCGCAGTATCGACAGCACCCATCCATTTTTGACACTCTTTATAGTAAGTCGTTGAATGATTTTTCGCATATTTCTTCACTTGTTCCAGTTCAATCGTTGTGCTTCCATCGCCAACAACATCAAAGAGTAAATGAAGAGCTAATTTTTCATGACGAAGCATTTCTTTTGTATCGTCCACAAGCGTAATCGTATACGGCTCAGTATCAGATAACTTCAAGACTTTCTTACGAACAAGGTCCATCACCGTCGCACTAAAGTCGGTCATATCTGTTTTTCCGTAAACCGCCTGATTCATAACGGCTGGCGTAATATCTTCAGGAAGTTCATAGAGATGGTCTGGAATATGTTGCACCTTAGCAAGGCGATTACGGTTCGCGAAGAATCCTGTCGCAAAAGCATAAATCATATTTAAGACTAAGAGCACCCACCCAATAATCATTCCGAAGAATCCTGTGTTTTTAAGGGCTTTCTCGTCATTGATGAGCTTTTCTTCTTCGGCTACGATGCGGTCAAACGCTTTTTCATTTTTCACATTTGTATTCGCATGTGTCAATGTTTGTGGAAAAAGCATATGCACTTCCACAAAATCTCCACTTTCGTTATTAGGAGCCGTTAACGTGACAGAGCGATAGTCGCTCGCAATTTGCACATTCCCGTTTTGGCCTGCGCCATGCCCCCATGCACGAAGCGTTTCCCTTGAAGCTGTTCCAGGAATATTCACCTTCACCGTAATATTATGTTGGTCGATCTCCCACTCTTGTCCGACTACTTTACGGTTTAATTCCGCCGTATCTAAGTAGTTCGTAATGAGTTTTGGAATCGTATATTGGAAAGTCACTTTTAATTTTGAATTCGAGAATGGGAAATATACTTTGAACTGAATCTTCGAACCACTATCCGTTAATTGATACGTTCCCTTTTTCCCAGTATTCTCCTGGTTCATTAACAGACGTCCTTCGTTTGTTTCTAAATACGCATTGACATCTGTTGGTTTTCCAAAACCAGAGTAATCCAAGTTATAGAAGACCCCATTATACGCACCATCCGATTGGAAGGTAATCGTTTCAAAGAACTGAACGTCCCCATTTTCTAAAATATTCGCTTCGATATCATACTTATCAACGACTAAACTTCTCGCATCAACCGTAGTACCGAGTCCCAAAAAGGCAACTAATCCTAATAAAAACGTGATAATCCAACGTTTCATTTGTTTCATATGCTCACCTCTATAAAAGAAGTGTGCGATGACTGCCGACTTCCACGAAGCATTCCGCCGTCACCGTCACACAGATTGTTTTCGTTTCTTACATTACTGATCCGACAATATTTAATTTCTTCTTCAAGTAGAATTTACCAGCAAGAGCCGCAGCCCCGATGAGTAAGTACCATTCATATCCTGTCGTGATATTAATAAAGCTTGGAATAAATTGTTGACTCGACACGACTAAAATATACCAAGCAATAAACGCTACCGTACTCACTACTAAGTAACGGATATAACCACGTTGGCCTTTTGGATTATCAAATTTTGGTGTATTCTTCGAAATGGCTAACACGATGTAAGCCCCAGCCACGAAGTTAATAAGCAGCGTGACTAATCCCCATGCTTGCGCTTCTGAGTTCAACATTAACGTCACTCCTATTACTAATGCGAAGAGCCCTCCGACTAATAATCCGCCATCAACGGCAATTTGCCAGTCTGGAGATTTCGCATCTGGATCTTTTACTGGCCCAGCTACGATTGATTGAACGCGTTCTGTTACCGTACCAAACAATTGACGAGCAGTCACACCCGCTTTTTGTTTTTCAACGATTTCTGGAAGCATTATTGATAATTCTTTTTCGATTTGCGCTTCGTCAAATCCAGCTTCTTTCAATGAGCGTTCTAATTGATAGATATATTGTTCATTTTTACTTGTTAATTTTGCTTTTAGAGCGTCTACTGACACTACTTCTTCTTGTACGTTTTGTTCTGACATGCTACAATCCTCCGATAACCTTATACATTAAATCTAAAGAGCATTACGTCGCCATCTTGCACGACATATTCTTTACCTTCTTGACGAACTTTTCCGTTTTCTTTTGCAGCCGTCATACTACCGTATTCCAGTAGGTCTGCGTAGGCTACAGTTTCAGCACGGATAAATCCACGTTCAAAGTCTGAGTGAATGATTCCCGCACATTGCGGAGCTTTCATGCCACGGCGGAATGTCCACGCGCGTACTTCTTGTTCACCCGCTGTAAAGTAAGTCGCTAATCCTAATAAGTGGTATGCTTTTTGGATTAAGATATCTAAACCTGAGATTTCAATACCCATTTCTTCTAAGAAGGCTTGTTTCTCTTCTTCCTCTAATTCGGCTACCTCTTCTTCGATTTTCGCACAAATCACTACGACTTCTGCATCTTCTTTTGCAGCATAGTCTTCTACTAATTGCACATATTGGTTATGTCCGCCTTCCATCACGTCATCTTCAGAGATGTTTGCGATGTAAAGCATTGGTTTTGTTGTTAAAAGGAATAAGCCTTTCACGATTGGAAGTTCTTCGTCTGTGAATTCAATCGTACGTGCTAATTTTCCTTCTTCTAACACAGGTTTGATTTTTTCTAAGACTGCAAGTTCTGCAACCGCGTCTTTATCTTTAGTTTTCGCAATTTTTGCCACACGAGCAATACGTTTGTCCACTGACTCAAGGTCGGCCAACACTAACTCCAGATTGATTGTTTCGATGTCGGCGATTGGGTCAACTTTCCCAGCCACGTGTGTAATATTTTCGTCTTCAAAACAACGAACTACTTGGCAAATCGCATCTACTTGACGGATGTGGCTTAAGAATTTGTTCCCAAGACCTTCCCCGCGGCTTGCCCCTTTCACGATTCCCGCGATATCTGTAAATTCAAATGTCGTTGGGACAGTTTTCTTTGGTTTCACTAATTCTGTTAGTTTTTGTAAACGAAGGTCTGGCACTTCTACCACTCCGACGTTTGGGTCAATCGTCGCAAACGGATAGTTCGCTGCTTCGACCCCTGCTTTTGTAATTGCATTAAATAATGTTGACTTCCCAACGTTTGGTAAGCCGACGATTCCAGCTGTTAAGGCCATTTGTCACACTCTTTCTTTATTTGTTTTCTTCGGCCTCTACTACAGTGACCTTTTTCATCTTCTTCTCGAATTCCCGTCTTGGCATTAGGACCATTTGACCACAGTGATCACACTTGATACGAATGTCCATCCCCATACGGATGATTTCCCAGGAATTCGTTTGGCACGCATGCGGCTTTTTCATTTCCACATGATCGTGTAATTGATACGTTGTTCCTGCTTTCATACAGACTCCTTTTTAATCGTCTAATTCGATTTCTAATACTTCTAAAATACGTGTTAAATCCTTTTGAGAAAGGTATTCAATCTCGATTTTCCCACGCTCGCCTTTTTCGACGATTTGTACGCTTGTTCCGAATTTATCCATCAAGCGTTCTTCAGACTCAACGATATACATAGATTTCTTCGGTTTCGCTGCTTTTTTAACAACCTTTTTGGCTGGTTCATTGATGGATTGAACGAGTTGTTCCAAGGCACGAACCGTTAACCCTTCCTTCACCGCTTTTTTAGCGACAGGCAAGATTTTCGTTTGGTCTTTTAATCCAAGTAGAGTACGTGCATGTCCTGCTGATAGCTCGCCACTTTGAACGAGTTCTTGCACAGGAACTGGCAATGTTAATAAACGTAAGAAGTTGGCCACATATGAACGGCTCTTGCCGACACGGTTTGCGACTTCTTCTTGTTTTAATTTCAATGAATCCATCAATGTGCGGTATGCCATGGCTTCATCTAATGGTTTCAAGTTTTCACGTTGTAAGTTTTCGACAACAGCGATTTGAATCATCGTTTCTTCAGAGTAGTCACGTACAATCGCCGGAATCGTTTCTTTCTCGGCTAATTTAGACGCACGCAGACGACGCTCCCCAGCCACAAGCTCGTAGCCTTTAATTTTCGACTTACGAACGATGATTGGTTGGAAGACTCCATTTTGACGAATCGATTCAGCTAATTCTGCCAAGCCCTCTTCATCAAACTCTTTACGAGGTTGGTATGGGTTTGGACGAATTTCTGAAACGGCAATTTGTTGAATTTGTTCTGAATCTTGAACTTGTTCTAGAGCATCGATGGTATCCAAGTCATTCATAAAGAGCGCATCAATACCGCGTCCAAGACCTTTTCCTTTTTGATTTTTACTCATGTGCCAACACTTCCTTTGCTAACTCCATGTACACTTCAGCACCACGAGAGCGTGGATCATAGTCGACAATCGCTTGTCCGTAACTTGGCGCCTCAGATAGACGTACGTTTCGAGGAATAATTGTTTTATATACTTTTTCACGGAAATACTTAATCACATCGTCTTTGACTTCGTTCCCTAAGTTCGTACGCGCATCGTACATCGTTAAAAGAACACCCTCAATCTTCAACTGCGGATTGAAGTGCTTGCGAACCATCGTGATGGTGTTCATGAGTTGTGACAACCCTTCAAGCGCGTAGTATTCACATTGCACAGGGATAAGAACTGTGTCGCTGGCCGTAAAAGCATTCATTGTCAAATGCCCTAGTGAAGGTGGGCAGTCGATAAAGATATAATCGTAGTCGTCTTTAATCTTCTTCACGGCTTCCTTCAAGCGTTGTTCACGACGTGGTTGACTCGTTAACTCGATTTCGGCACCTGCTAACTGAATCGTAGAAGGAGCAATCATCAAGTTTTCGCGCGTTGTCGGTACAATGACATCAGCCATTGGTACTTGGTTTACTAAAACATCATATACATCTTGTTCTAGCTCTCCTTTTTGCACGCCAAGACCACTCGTCGCATTTCCTTGAGGGTCACTATCAATAATCAATACTTTTTTGCCATGAACGGCAAGTGCTGCAGCCAAACTCACTGTCGAAGTTGTCTTACCAACTCCACCTTTTTGGTTGGCAACGGATATCACACGTCCCATATTCTTCCTCCATGTTTTCTTGTTATAAAAAAGGGAGAATGCAAGCATTCTCCCTCTCGCATGTCTACAAAATGTTCTTCATTTCTCGCAATATTTTGTTCTTTTCTATTGTAACAAAAAAGCGCCTTTTTTTGTAGTCATAGCGGTTTATTTTACGAAAAAAGCTTCGCCCTTATTGCGGCAAAGCTTTCTTTTGTTGTTCATTAAATTGTAAGTACGCAATCGAATATTCTTTACGCATTTGTTCGCCTTCATCCGTTACCTTAATTTCAACGTTTGTAATCAGATTTCCAGCGCCATCCGTCTTGATTTTCAAGTCAACTTTAGACATATCTGATGTCGCAATTCCAAGAACTGACGTCAATGCTTTCCGAATCGATTCGTCGTTTCCTGTATAAGCCTTCTCATATCCAGAGAATGTCTTCTTCCAAGGAACCTCTTGATGGATTTCCTTCGTTAATTGAATCACCTTTGCATATGGGAAAACAACTGTATTTTGAAGACTTGAGGCTGCCGTGATGGTTTGTTCCCACTTGTCTTGATAGTAGCGAATAAATCCGACATTGGCATCCGCAATCACTTCGAGTTGGTTCGTTACCTTCCCAGCATTTTTATCGATTTTCGAGCCGTATCCTGTGCCATCTTTCCACGCGCTAGCACTTGCCACCATCTGTGCTCCAGGCGTTTTCGACCCTTCCTTATAGTCCGATTGCTTCACGGTAATATGATAATTGGAAACCGACTCTTCAGAATTTACGATTTGGTCTTGGACCGCCTCTGTTGATAAGCCATTTCCACAAGCAGATAAAACGCATAGAAACGCTATTAATACTGTACTTTTAATCCATTTCATGATTTTACCTCCTCCTTATCATCCGTTTTATTATAGCAAACTTCCTACAAAAATTCTCTTAAAATAAAATATTAGAAAAATAGCTACAAAATAAGCTGGGCACTAGGCCCAGCTTACACAGTTTGCGTGGCAACGTCCTACCCTCGCAGGGAGAAACCC
>CAUPXN010000025.1:0-16240 GCA_963515505.1 uncultured Streptococcus sp. | reverse complement strand
AATACAGCGGGAAAGAGTTCACGATGAACGTCCTTAACGCACTTGCATTAGGCGTGGTCGTTACACTTATCCCTGGAGCATTACTGGGTGAATTAGTAAAGGCGTTATTACCAGTATTCCCACAAGGCCAATTGATAATCCAAGCAACACAAGTGGCCAATACACTAATGGGGGCAATCATCGGATTGATGGTCGGCCAATTCTTCAAATTCACTCCAATTCAAACAGGAGCACTTGCATTAGCCGTATTATTCTCAGGCGGTGTAGCAACTTTCAACCCTGACGTGAAAGGAATCATCTTTAGCGGTACAGGGGACATCATTACGATGGGACTTACTGCAGCATTAGGAGCAGCCGTTATTTTATGGATTGGTAATAAAGCAAAAGCATACTCTATTATCGTAATTCCAACGGTGTTATTAGTCGTTGTTGGTGGACTAGGTCGTCTAGCGTTACCATACATCAAGACTTTAACAACTTTATTAGGACAAGGAATCGGAACGTTATTATCATTACAACCAGTTATTATGTGTTTATTATTAGCCGTTATTTTCTGTATGTTAATCGTTTCTCCGTTTACAACAGTTGGGATTGCCGTGGCGATTAGTCTTAGCGGTGTAGGTTCAGGGGCAGCAAACCTTGGAATCTGTGCGGCTGGTTTCGGTCTTGCGATTGCGGGATGGAAAGTGAATCCAAAAGGAACTGCGATTGCGCATTTCATCGGTTCACCAAAAATGTCCATGGCGAATGTGTTGGCAAAACCAAAAATCTTATTACCAATGATGTGTACATCTGCCGTACTTGGCGTGTTAGCAGCTTTATTGAACATTCAAGGAACCCCTCAAAGTGCAGGGTTCGGTTTCAGCGGATTAGTAGGACCAATCAATGCGTTGAACTTAGCTGAGGGCGGATGGAGTGTGATGAATATCGTTATTGTGACGCTTATTTTCGTCGTTGCGCCAATTGCGTTGAACATCGTATTCGTTCATTTATTCGAAAAAGTGTTAAAATGGATTCAACCAGAAGATTACAAATTAACCGTTTAATAGAAAAGGGGAGTTAAAATGAAAATCGCAATTGCGGGTGCAGGAGCAATGGGGTGCCGTTTCGGGTACATGTTAACAAAAACAGGGCAAGAGGTGACGTTGATCGACGAATGGCCAGCGCATATCGAAGCCATCCAAAAAAATGGATTGAAAGTCGTTGATGGAGACAATACGGATACCATCGACATCAAGATTATTCGTCCAGAAGAAGCAACGGAAGAAGTAGATGTGGTCATCGCATTTACAAAATCAATGAAACTAGGCGAAATGCTTGAAAAGATTAAAGCGATTATCCACGAAGATACAAAAGTGCTTTGTCTTTTAAATGGTCTAGGGCACGAAGACACAATGGCGAAATACGTTCCTCGTAAAAATATTATTATGGGGGTAACGATTTGGACTGCGGGTCTAATCGAACCAGGGGTAGCGCGTCTAGGCGGAACTGGTACTGTGGAAATGCAAGCAGCGGACCCAAGTGGTGTAGCGATTGCTAAAGAATTAGTAGAAGTGATGGACAAAGCAGGCTTGAACGCAAGCTACAGCGAAGACGTTCATTTCTCAACATGGCGTAAGGCGTGCGTGAACGGTACGATGAACGCAACATGTGCCATCTTAGATGCAAACATCGGCGAAGTGTTCGATACTTCAACTGCCGAAGCCATCGTAACGCAAATCATCAGTGAATTCGTTGCTGTTGCGGAAAAAGAAGGCGTGCATCTGGATCCAGATACAATGAAAGATTATGTGTATACAGCTTCTAATAAAGTTCGTGGACACTATCCTTCAATGCACCAAGACTTAATTCAAAATCACCGCTTTACTGAAGTGGACTTCTTGAATGGATTTGTGGCTAGAAAAGGGAAGGAATATGGTATTCCAACACCTTACTGTCAGTTGATTACAGAGCTTATCCACGCAAAAGAAGATATTTTGAAAGTTAAATAGTAAATAAAGAACAAATCAAAAATCAGTTTGAACTTGAAAGATTAATAATGGGGCAGCGGCGAGAGCCTTGCCATTCTTTCAATCGACTGATTCTTTTTTGTACCAATGAACAGAGCGAAACAATTTAACTGCGACAGCACACAAAAAGGAGCGAGGCGAGTATGCCTGCGCTCCTTTTTGCGTTTAGCGTTTGCGGTAAATTTAGGGAGATTTATAGGAAAGTTTCAACGATAATACGCACTGCTTCGAATGCGTTTTGAGATGCTTTTTCGAGTGTTTCCTCGAAAGTATCAGGGGCATCTCCACCCACATGGTCGCTCACGCCACGCACGTTTAGTACGGGGATGTCATAGAAGCTAGCCACTTGTGCAATGGGAGCAGCTTCCATATCGCTTGCGACGATGTCTGGTAATTTTTCGCGAATCGTACTAACGGCATCGACAGAACTCATAAACGAGTCACTTGTTGCGATAAAGCCAGTTTGGATGTTAAATCTACTTACTTTTTCACGCAGAAGTTCGACAGTTTTTCCGTGTAAATAAGCATCTACAGGGTAGTCGGCTGGCATCTGAGGCACTTGTCCCCAGGCGTAGTCGAATCCAGTGGCATCCACGTCGCTATAGGCGAATTTCGTAGAAACGATGACATCGGCCAAGGAGAAGTCTGGATTAAAGCTTCCTGTTGTTCCGGTATTAATAATGAGGTTAGGATGAATTTTGTCGCATAACCATGCAGCAGCGGCAGCGGCATTGGCTTTTCCGATACCTGACTGTACAAGATATAAGTTCTCGTGTACTTCTAGGAGTCGGATAGGGCCTTTTTCAAAGACCACTTTTCCTGGTGCGAAATGCTCTTCGAACGGATGCAACTCTTCTTTCATCGCTGCAACAATTGCAATCTTCATGAATTATTTACCCCACACTTCAGAAACAGGTTTTTTAACTTCAACTTTTGTTCCTGCGAACTTGTCAGAAATGTATTTTTGGATTTCTGGGTCGTGGTAGAGGTCCACTAATTTTTTGTATTCTTCTTTATCGGCATTTTCTACTTTCACGGCAATCACGTTGATGCTTGTGATCGTAGATGCGTCTGCTTTTTCATAGAAAAGGGAGTCTTTCAATACGTTTAAACCACCTTCAAGGGCGATGGTGTTTCCGATAGCGATTAAATCAGTGTCGTCTAATACACGTACGCTTGTAGTGTCATCGATCAGTAAGAATTCAAGGTTTTTCTTGTTTTCTACGATGTCGCTAGGAGTGCCAGTGCCATCTTTGAAGTCACTTGGTAATTTAATTAAACCAGCGCTTTCTAATAAGCGTAGCGCACGAGTAGTGTTATATGGGTTATCAGGAATTGCCACTTTCGCACCGTTTGGTAGGTCGTTTAGTGATTTTACCTTTTTAGAGTAAAGCCCCATTGGTTCAATATACGTAGTACCAACTGGAACGAGTTTGTTTGAGTTGGCTTCGTTAAATCCTTGTAAGTAGCCGATTGATTGGAAGGCGTTGGCATCCACAGTTCCATCTGCCACGCTTTCGTTTAATGGCACACCGCCGTTAATTTCTTGTACTTCGATTTTTAGGCCTGCTTTTTTCGCTTGTTCTGATTCTGCGATGTGTCTCCAGATGTCTGCGTCAGAGCCGACAGAAGCGATTTTGACTGTTTTAAGTCCTGACTCAGAAGCTTGCGAACTTTGTGAGCTTTGTGAACTTGAAGCGTTGTTTCCGCAAGCGCCTAAGACGAATGCAGCAGAAAGGGCGATAAGAGATTTAGCGATAGTTTTTAATTTCATATTGGGGGTTCCTCCAGTCTAGGTGTCTACTGTTTCTTACTGAATGACAATTGATTAAATAACTTTGCGAACGAATGGGTCAATGCTGATGCCTTGTTCTAAGACTTGTTTAGCATATTCTTTCGCACCGAATAATGAGTGGTCGCGGTAGTTTCCGCATTGTACGGCAGAGACGCCTTGAATATCTTCGAATTGAATCTTTTTGACGATTTCTTCAAGCGTTGATTTCAATGCGCGTGCGATATCTTCAGGAGAACGTTCTTCCCAAAGGATTAAATGGAAACCAGTACGGCATCCGAATGGAGAGATATCGATGATGCCTTCTAAGCGGTCGCGTAAGAGGTCTGCTAACAAGTGTTCAAATGTATGAACGACACCTGTTGGCATTTCTTGTTTGTTTGGTTGTAAGAAGCGGATGTCAAAATTTGAAATGACGTCTCCTTTCTTACCATGTTCGTTTGCGATTAAGCGAACGTAAGGTGCAATCACCTTGTTATGGTCTAGTGTAAAGCTTTCTACTTCAGCCATGTTGATTTCCTCCTAAGTTGTTTTGATGAAACGAAAATAAAAAAGCTCGCACTTCTAGCGCTTGCTAAAAGGACGAGTTGCAGTCGTGGTACCACCTTTGTTCGTCTTCGGGGGAGAAGACCTTTTCCGTCTAGACGGATGGTTGATAACGGGAGTACCCGGATTGTCTTAAAGTTTCGGACAAGCTGCTCAAAGATCATGTTCAAAAATAACGACTTGCTTACTCGCACCAACCGTAAGCTCTCTATGAAGTTTTATTTTTTACTCTTCTTTTCATTGCGTTTCGATATGTTATAAAAACAGGATACTGGTATCTGGGTGAAAAGTCAATGTGAAAAACATACTTTTTGGTATATTTATTATTTATAGTTCGCTATTCTTAATTTTTATAACGAAAAACTAGATTTAAAAATTGTTTTGTTCGTGTTTTGGTTGAGTTTGGTTGGCGTGCTGTCAATTTTATTAATTTTTACGCAAAAAAAATCTCTAGATTGGAAAGATTATAGAATAGAGTGAAAAGTTTCACGCTATACAGTATAATGAAGCTATCTATAAAACAATGAAGGGTGACAACAATGACATTATTAGATGTACAACACGTACAAAAAGTTTATCAAACACGTTTTGGAGCCGCTGAAGTGACTGCGTTAAAAGACATTAACTTCTCAGTAGAAGAAGGCGAATATGTGGCAGTCATGGGGGAATCTGGTTCTGGTAAAACAACGCTATTAAATATTTTAGCGACACTAGACCGTCCAACAGATGGAACTGTGCTTCTAAACGGGGAAGACATCCAAAAGATTTCTGATAAAGTATTAACGGAATTCCGTCGTGACCACTTAGGGTTCGTATTCCAAGACTTCAACTTATTAGAAACATTATCCGTGTATGACAATATGGTATTGCCACTTGTGTTAGCACGTCGTCCAATCGACGAAATGGAAAAGAAAGTTCAACCAATCGCTGAAATGCTAGGCATCGAGGACTTATTGAAGAAATATCCATATGAATTATCTGGAGGTCAACAACAACGTGTGGCAATCGGCCGTGCGATGATTACAGACCCAAGCTTACTGTTAGCCGATGAACCAACAGGGGCGTTGGACTCAAAATCAGCCAGCAATACATTAGACTTATTCGATAAAATCAATCAAAACGGACAAACGATTTTAATGGTAACACACAGTACAGTTGCCGCAAGTCGTGCCAAACGCGTTCTTTTCATTAAAGACGGTTTAATTTACAACCAATTGTACCGTGAAGGAAGAACGGACCAACAAATGTTTGAATTAATCTCAGAAACATTAACTGCGATGGCAAACAGAGGTGAGGAACATGTTTAATCTACTGCGTTCCATGGCGATTACGAACTTACGTAAGAACCGTGCTCTCTATGTACCATTTGCACTCGCAACGGTGATGGTGACAGTAGTTCTATATGTAACGAACGCACTGGCTGCAACACCGGAATTCGCTCACTTAGAAGGTGGGTCAGCGATGGCCAAGACTCTTGGCTTTGGTTTCGTCATCGTTCAAATCGTATCACTCGTCGTTATTTTGTATGCGAATGCCTTCGTGATGAAAAACCGTGCCAAAGAATTCGGTTTATACGGGATTCTCGGTCTTGACCGTAAGAATATTCAATTGCTCAGCTTGATTGAGTTAGTTGTCTTTGCCGCTTTAAGCATTGGTCTAGGGTTAATCCTTGGTGTGATTTTCCATGCGGCATCGTTTGCTATTCTATTGAAACTCATTCAATACGATATCGGTATTAAATATTCGTTCCAATTTGGAAGTATTATTGCCGTTCTGTTAACGATGGTGGCCATCTTCGTTCTTGTGTTCTTTTTAAATGCAGCGAAGATTTACATGAGCCGTCCGCTTGAGTTATTAAAAGAGAAGAAAAAAGGGGAGAAAAAAGGCCGCGCTGTTACGGTTCGTGCCATTATCGGTCTAGGACTTCTAGGGTATGCATACTATATGTCTCAATCCATCGAGTCTCCGGTTAAAGCTCTCTTATACTTCTTCTTAGCCGTATTATTAGTAGTGATTGCGACTTACATTTTATTCGATGCGGGTTCGATTGCGCTTCTATCCATCTTGCAAAAGAATAAGAAGTTGTTCTATCAACCAACGAACTTTATTTCGATTTCAAACTTGCAATTCCGTATGCGTAAAAATGCTGCCGGACTTGCCAGCGTGTGTATCCTTTCAACAATGGTACTTGTTACAATGGCGACAACTGTAGCACTTCAACGTGGGACAACAGCCAGACTCGATAGCAACTATCCAACAGATTACTCTGCAGTTGCTTACTTTGTTCTAGAAAAGGATATGGATCAATATCCTCCAATCGTTCAAAAGATTAAGGAACAAACGAAAGGGCAATTGAAAGACGAGAAGACATTCTTAAACGTGCTTCGTTTCGGGAAACGTACGGAGAATGGATTCGACTTTGCGAATGTGAACTCAGGAGATAGTCCTGCAGCGATGTTCACCCTTGTTTCTGTGGACCAATATAATAAGATGTTTGGGACGAACTACACGGTTGGCGAGAAGGAAATGATTGTCGGCCATATTAAAGGGGACGTTAAACAAATTTCAGAAGTAAAGACGTATTCGGTGGTGTATAACGCGACGATTACCGTTAAAGAAATGATTGATGGGACTCCATACGCGAAAGTGATGCCGCAACTACCATATGTGGCAGACAATCAGTATGTAGGGATTGTAAAAGATCCATTGCAATACTTAAACCCAGTGGCAGGTCAAGCGATGTATTACTTTACTTGGAATACGAATACACCGTTTGAGTTACGTGACGCTGAATGGGCTGCGTATAAGAATGTGAAGAGTCAATACAAGGCAGATGCCATGGCGTTAAGCAGTAAGAATGAAGAGGCTAAAACGCTATATGCCTTCATGGGTAGCTTGCTCTTAGTAGGGGCACTTCTTTCCGTTGCGTTCTTCATCGGTGCAGTCCTTGTCATTTACTACAAACAAATTTCTGAAGGGTACGAAGACCGTGATCGTTTCGTTATCCTACAAAAACTCGGTATCGATCAAAAGACGATCAAGAAGTCTATCAATCGTCAAGTGTTGATTGTATTCTTCTTACCGCTTGTCACAGCGTTTATCCATACCGCATTTGCCTTCAAGATGTATCGTAAGATTATCGAACTCTTCGGGGTTGACGGCAGCGTGACATTAAACGCGACAGTTGTGATTGGTGCGATTTTCGTAGTCGTATATCTCATCGTGTACCAAATCACTTCACGTAGTTACTATCGAATTATTAAACGTTAATCAATTCCAAATTCAAAAGAGGTTTCCGTGCGAAACCTCTTTTTTTCGTGTTTTTTTCAAAGTGACAAAAATGTAAGAAACGGGGATAAAATGATAGGATAGTGTCATGATTTCCCTTTACGAGTGGACTATACTAAGGTCAACAAATGAAAGTAAAGGGTGAAAACAATGACATTATTAGATGTACAACATTTACAAAAGAAATATCAAACACGCTTTGGAGCTGCTGAAGTGACGGCGCTTAAAGACATCAGCTTCTCAGTAGAAGAAGGCGAATACGTAGCCGTGATGGGGGAATCGGGTTCAGGGAAAACAACGCTTCTAAATATCTTAGCGACTCTCGACCGTCCAACTGCTGGTTCTGTCTTTTTAAACGGAGAAAACATTCAAAATATCTCCGCTAAAGTTCTTACAGAATTCCGCCGCGACCATTTAGGGTTCGTGTTCCAAGATTTCAACTTATTAGAAACCTTATCGGTCTATGATAATATGGTGTTGCCGCTCGTACTCGCTCGTCGTCCGATTTCAGAAATGAAGCAAAAGGTCGAACCAATCGCGCAAATGCTAGGGATTAAAGACTTACTGAAGAAATATCCGTATGAACTCTCAGGTGGGCAACAACAACGTGTGGCGATTGGCCGTGCGATGATTACAGACCCAAGTTTGTTATTAGCTGATGAACCAACAGGGGCGCTTGACTCAAAATCAGCTAGCAATACTCTCGATTTATTTGATAAAATTAATCAAAACGGACAAACGATTTTAATGGTAACGCACAGTACGGTTGCTGCAAGTCGTGCCAAACGAGTTCTTTTCATTAAAGACGGCTTGATTTATAATCAATTGTACCGTGAAGGAAGAAGTGATCAACAAATGTTCGAGTTGATCTCAGAAACATTAACTGCGATGGCAAATAGAGGTGAAATCCATGTTTAAACTCATTTTTTCGATGGCAACATCGAATCTAAAAAAGAATCATTCATTATATTTGCCGTATGCACTGACGACCATTATGGTAACGATGATTCTCTATATCACTCACGCCTTATCTGCGATGCCGGAGCTTTCCACTCTTCGTGGAGGGGGAGCCATTGCGCAAACATTGGGGTTTGGAGTAATCGTGGTTCAGCTCGTAGCACTATTAACGATTCTTTACGCGAATGCCTTCGTGACGAAAAATCGATTAAAAGAATACGGCCTATATAGCATCCTAGGACTCGACCGAAAAAACATTCAATTGTTAAGTTTCATTGAATTGCTTCTATTCTCAGTGGTCAGCGTGGGGCTAGGGGTTGTGCTTGGAATCGTGTTCCATCGCTTCTCGTTTGCCGTTTTATTGAAGCTCATTCGAATTCCAATCGGCATCGAGTATTCGATGCAACTAGGAAGCGTCGGTTTTGTACTGATTTCAATGGCGTTTATTTTCGGGGTTGTCTTCTTCTTAAATGCGACAAAGATGTACATGAGTCGTCCGTTAGAAATGCTTTCTGAAAAGAAAAAAGGAGAAACGAAGGGGCGCTTTATCCTTCTTCGTGCACTGATTGGTGCAGGGCTTCTCGGGGGCGCGTATTATATGTCGCAAACGATTGAAGCGCCTGTTGCAGCGCTATATTCTTTCTTCGTAGCGGTTCTATTAGTGATTTTAGCGACGTATATTTTATTTGACGCAGGTTCGATTGCGCTTCTTTCTCTTTTACAAAAGAACAAAAAACTCTTTTACCAACCAACGAATTTTATTTCGATTTCAAATTTAAAATTCCGTATGCGTAAAAATGCTGCGGGTCTTGCAAGTATTTGTATTTTATCAACGATGGTGCTTGTCACATTGGCCACAACGGTTGCGTTGCAAACAGGGACAGCCGATTTATTAAAGAAAAGCTATCCAACAGATTATTCGGCAACGGCATTCGTCGAAGATACTTCTACGATTCGCCAACTTTCAGAACAAATCAGCAAGATGAAGGCGCAATCGAAAGGCACCGTTACCAATGAAATGAATTACCTCAGCGTACTTCGTGCTGCGAAAAGTATGGAGGGCGGGGTGGACATTGAGGGAGTATATCCAGGAGATAGCCCAGCTGCGTTCATTACTTTTCTTTCTGCGGATGATTACAATCGCATCTTTGGAACGAATTTTCAGCTTGGTGACAATGAAGCCGTTCTAGGTCTTGTCAAAGGAGACGACAAAAATGTTTCAGCAATCCGTGTGAACGGACAATTAACGCTTCAAGTCAAAGAGATGATGGAGACTGGCGACTTTAAAGAAAAATTGCCACAATTGCCATATGTTGCAGATAACGTTTATGTAGCCGTTGTAAAGGATCCAACAAAGATGATAGACAGTAAACTTGGCCGTGGATTCTATTACGCATTGTGGAATACATCGACAGACATTCAGGATAAAACAGAAGAGTTTGAGGCCTACGTCAACGTGCTTGAAGCAAGCAATGACGATTCCATCATGGTTGGAAGCAGAGAGGATGCGGCCAAAGACATCTACGGATTTATGGGAAGTTTACTCTTTGTAGGGGCACTTCTTTCAGTTGCGTTCTTCATCGGCGCAGTCCTTGTCATTTACTACAAACAAATTTCTGAAGGATACGAAGACCGTGACCGCTTTGTAATTTTACAAAAACTCGGTATCGATCAAAAGACCATTAAGAAATCCATCAACCGTCAAGTGTTGATTGTATTCTTCTTGCCGCTTGTGACGGCGTTTATCCATACCGCATTTGCCTTCAAGATGTATCGTAAGATTATTCAGCTCTTCGGGGTTGACGGAAACGTAACGCTGAACGCGACAATTGTGATTGGTGCTATCTTTGTTGTGGTATACCTCATCGTGTACCAAATCACGTCACGTAGTTACTATAAAATTATTAAACGTTAATAGATTTTGTTCACAAACCATGAAGTGTTTTAGTAGGAAACCGTACTTTAAAAGGGTTTGTATAAGTTCAAAAAGTCGTAAAAAGGGCGAGGTTTTCTCGTCCTTTTTTTTGTGCTCAGAAATGGGATAACTGTCTACAATAAAAAGCTTTCATAAATTTTACTTTTTCAGTTTTCAGAAGATAAAAAACATGGTAGAATAGAATGTATTGAAGTAAAAGAAACTGGAGGATTCGTCATGATCGATGTTATTGACTTAAACAAAGTATTCGATAACGGCTTTGAAGCATTAAAGTCAGTAAATTTCTCAATTGAACAAGGGGACTTAGTATGTTTACTAGGACCTAGTGGTTGCGGGAAATCAACAATTTTAAACTTAATCGCGGGATTATTAACACCAACAGGAGGAGATATCCAATTTAAAGGACAATCAGTTGTTACAACTGAACCTAAAGACCGTAATATCGGATTTGTATTCCAAAACTATGCGTTATATCCACATATGACAGTGTTAGAGAACATCATGTTCCCACTAACAGTTGGTAAAAACAAAATTTCTAAAGAAGAAGCTCAAAAAATTGCAGAAGAATATATGCAATTAACAAATATTGAAGAGTTAGCAGGTAAAAAACCTGGTACTTTATCAGGGGGGCAACAACAACGTGTGGCTATCACTCGTGCGCTTGTTCAAAAACCTGAAGTGCTCTTACTAGATGAGCCATTAAGTAACTTGGATGCTCGTTTACGTTTGAAAATCCGTGAAGAAATCCGTCGTCTTGTAAAAGAAGTAGGAATCACAACAATCTTCGTAACGCACGACCAAGAAGAGGCTTTATCAATCTCAGATAAAATCATTCTTTTAAACGAAGGGTACATTCAACAACATGATGACCCACAAAACTTATACCTAGAGCCAAGTAACTTATTCGTTGCGAAATTCATCGGTAACCCAATCATCAACATTACAGAAGTGGAAATTAAAGACGGCGTGATTACTCACCCAGCATTCAACTTACCAACTTCTGAATTATCACAAGACCGCAAACGTCAAGAATTAGCAGATGGTCACTACTACTTAGGAATGCGTCCTGAAGACGTGGTTCCAGTAGCTGAAGGTGAACAAGGGCTATTCTCAACAACAATTAGCGGCGTTGAATTAATCGGACGTGAACGTATTCTTCACTTCCCATTAGGCGAACAATTCTTGAAATCAATTGTAAGTGTGGAACATAAGATTGAAGAAGGAGACACACTTTCATTCCAATTACTAAAACACAAAATCTTCTTATTCGATAAAGATGGAGCGCGTGTTTACTAATGAGAAAATATAACCCAGAGAACCAACCTAAAGCTTGGTTATTCCTTCTCCCATCTTTAGGAGTGATTCTTCTCTTTAACATTTATCCATTACTTCGTTCGTTCTGGATGAGTTTCCAAAAAGGGTCACTATTAAAATTACAATACACTGGTTTAGACAACTACCAAAAAGTAATTGCGGACCCTGTATTCCATAAAGCGTTAATCAACACAGCACTGTATGCATTCGCAGTAGTGCCAGTAGCGTTATTAATCTCAGTAATCATTGCATGGATTATTTTCGAGAAGATTAAACGTAAAAGCTTCTTCGAAACAATCTTCTTCATGCCTTACGTTACAAGTACAATCGCTATCGGGATTGTGTTCCGTTACTTCTTCAACGGGGACTACGGAATTATCAACTTCTTCCTTGGCTTGATTGGTATTCCAGCCGTGAACTGGTTGGATAACGTAAACATGAGTATGCCAACACTGATTATCTTCGGGGTTTGGACAAGTTTAGCGTTCAATATCATTATCCTTTTAGCAGGATTACGTAATATTGATCCTGAACACTTCAAAATTGCGAAAATGTTTGGTGCGACAGACCGTGAAATCTTCTGGCGTATTACATTCCCGCAATTAGTTCCAACAATTGCCTTCCTTTCAACGGTTAACTTAATCGGGGCATTCAAAGTGTATACTCAAGTGTACGCATTATTTGGCGGAACTGCAGGTCCAGCGAACTCAGCAATAACAGCTGTGTACTATATTTACGACAAGTTCCATGTGGCAGGAAGACCAGGGGTTGCCATGGCAGCAACTGTAATCTTGTTTGCAATCATTCTTTTTGCAACATTCCTCCAAAACAAATTCTTGAGAAAGGCGGAGGGATAAGAAGATGAAAAAAGTATTTAACGGTTTTTCAATCGCGCTTTTAATTTTCTTAGCGTTGATTACTGTATTCCCATTTATTTACATGGTAATGACAGGGTTAATGACATACGCGGAAGCAACAAGTATTCCACCGTCATTCATCCCAAGTTCATTCAAATTTAGTAACTACTTAGAAGTATTTAGCCGTGCGCCATTCTTACGTTACTTCGGAAACACATTATTCGTGTCTCTATTTACAACAGTGGCAACAGTGATTACTTCATTACTAGCAGCCTTTGCCGTAACAAGTTTACAGTTCAAAGGGAAAAACATTGTCATGATGATTTTAGTTTCACTATTAATGGTTCCTTACGAATCAATCATCTTTACAAACTACCAAACAATCGCTCAATTAGGGTTATTAAACACTTATGTAGCGTTAATCATTCCGTTCTTAACAAGTATCTTCTATATTTACTACTTGAACGGATACTTAAAAGGAATCCCAAGTACATTCTACAAAGCCGCTAAAATTGATGGTGCGAGTGATTTAGAATACATCCGCCGTATTTTAGTGCCAATGTGTAAACCAGCATTGGTAACAGTAGGGATTTTAACATTCATCCAAAGCTGGAATTCATTCCTATGGCCATTATTGGTTACAAACACGAAAGAATTCCGTCTATTAAACAACGGACTTTCTGCCTTCACGACAGAAGCCGGAAGTGATGTTCACCTACAAATGGCCGCAGCAACTTTAACGGTTATCCCAATTCTGTTAATTTACTTCGTATTCAGAAAAGAAATTATTAGAGGGGTTGCGAAGAATGGTATCAAAGGATAAAACAACGATTACCTTTCATAGCGGCATTTTAACAATCGGTGGAACGGTCATCGAAGTAGCCTACAAAGATAGCCATATCTTCTTTGACTTCGGGACTGAGTTTTTACCAGAATTAGAACTGCCCGATGAATCGGTGCAAACACTCACAAATCATAAAGTGATTCCACATTTAAAAAATATGTATGATGCACGTATTCCTTACAAATACGAAGGGGATGAAGATAAAGACTATGCCAACACGGCGGTCTTTATCTCACATGCGCATTTGGACCATACAAGAATGTTGAATTATTTAGACCCAAATATTCCTTTATATACATTGAAGGAAACGAAAATGATTGTAAATTCGCTCAACCGCAATGGCGTGTTCTTACTACCATCGCCGTTTGAAGACGATACATTTACAAGAGACATGATTGGGCTAGATGCTGGAGACGTGATTCAGGTTGGAGAAATCGAAGTAGAAATCGTGCGTGTCGATCATGACGCATACGGGGCTGCTGCTTTAATCATCAAAACTCCTGGTCATCATATTACGTATACAGGAGACTTACGCCTTCACGGTCATAACGCCGAAGACACGATTGCGTTTTGTAAGAAGGCAAAACATACGGACATCTTAATGATGGAAGGTGTATCGATTAGCTTTGGGGACCGTAAAGAGGTCGAGGACGAAATTAAACCTGAAAACGAGGAAGATGTGATTCGTCATATCGCTCGCCTCGAACAAGAAAATCCAAATCGACAAATCACATTTAATGGCTATCCAGCAAATGTCCGTCGTTTTGAAAAAATCGTCGAAGGAACAAGCCGTACTGTTGTGCTAGAAGCAACCATGGCGGCGCTTCTTAAAGAAGTTTTCCAAAAAGAAGCTCATTACTACTATAGAGAAGGAGCTCCAAAACTCGACGAACTTGATCCTACTTTAGAAATTTCATATCAAACGTTGTTAGAGGATACTTCGAAGTACTTATGGCAAGCAGTCGATCATTTCGAACGTTTGCAAGAAGGAAGCTTATACATCCACAGCGATGCGCAACCTCTTGGGGACTTTGATCCGAACTATCAACCGTTTCTTGATTTATTGGCGGAAAAACACATTGAGTTTGTACGCCTAGCTTGCTCAGGTCACGCAAAACCGGACGACTTAGACCGCATTATTGCGATGATCGAGCCTAAATGTTTGGTTCCAATTCATACGTTAAAACCAGAACTTCTGGTAAATCCGTATGGTGACAGAATATTGCCGTATCGCGGCGAAAAAATTGTGTTGTAAAAACTATATAACAAAAGGAGAAGAAAAATGAAATTCAAATCTTTAGTAAAAGCGACACTAGCAACAGCATCAGTTGTAGCGTTAACAGCATGTGGAGCTAACTCATCAAACAGCTCACAACAAGCTGAAACTAAAAAAGACATCGTAACAGAGGTTAAATCAGAAACTACAATCACTTTCTGGCATGCTATGAACGGTCAGCTTGAAAAAGCTCTTCAAAAATTAACAGAAGACTTCATGAAAGCTAACCCAAATATCAAAGTAGAGTTACAAAACCAATCTCAATATAAAGATTTACAAGCTAAAATTAACTCAACTTTAACTTCACCAAAAGACTTACCAACAATCACTCAAGCATATCCAAACTGGTTATTCAGTGCTGCTGAGCAAGGTACATTGGTAGACTTCAAACCATATATTGAAAACGAAACAATCGGATTCAAGAAAGGTGAAGAAATCCGTTCAGAATTAATGGAAGGTGCTAAAATCAACGGAGTACAATACGGTATCCCATTCAACAAATCTACAGAAGTATTATTCTACAATGCAGATATCTTGAAACAATACGGTGTTAAAGTTCCAACTACTTTAGATGAATTAAAAGAAGCAGCTAAAACAATTTACGAAAAATCTAACCACGAAGTTGTTGGTGCTGGTTTCGACTCATTAAACAACTACTATGCAATTGGTATGAAGAACAAAGGCATTGACTTCACTAAAGAATTAGACTTCGCAAGTGACGCTTCAAAAGAAGTTGTTAAATACTACGCTGACGGAATTAAAGATGGATACTTCCGTGTAGCTGGTTCAGATAAATACTTATCAGCACCATTCCAAAACAAAAAAGTGGCTATGTATGTTGGTTCAACAGCTGGTGAATCATTCGTAGCTAAAGGCGCTAAAGAAGCTGGTTTCGAATACGGAGTAGCAGTTCGTCCTGAGAAATTCAACTTACAACAAGGTACTGACATTTACATGTTCGAAGGTTCTACAACTGAAGAACAACGTACTGCAGCATTCTTATACTTGAAATTCTTATCTTCAGCTGAATCTCAATTATACTGGGCACAACAAACTGGTTACATGCCAACAGTTGCTTCAGTGTTAGAAAAAGATGAATACAAGAAATCAAACTCTAAAGTTCCTGCAATTTTAGGCGAAGCTACTAAGAATTTATTCTCAATTCCTGTAGTTGAAAACTCTGATCCTGCATACTCAGAAGTTCGTACGATTTTAGAAAAAATCTTTACAACTCAAAACGGCAATGTAGATCAATTAATCCAAGATTCTAAAGCACAATTTGATGCTGCGTGGAATCAATAATCACATATAAGTTCATTCACAACACAATCACAACGAAGGCCTGAGGAATTTTCCTCAGGCTTTTTGTGGCTCTTTGTCAAATAGTGTTGATGAAGAATTTTAGGAAGGGATTAAGCGAC
>CAUPXN010000024.1:0-16430 GCA_963515505.1 uncultured Streptococcus sp. | reverse complement strand
TCGTTACAGAAGAAATCTGGCAATCTGTTCCTCACGTTGGGGAATCATTAGTGGTAGCAACTTACCCAACAGTTCACCCAGAACAAATGGACGAACAAGCAGCCGAAGAAATGGAATTCTTAATGGACTTCATCCGTTCAGTACGTACCGTTCGTAACGAAATGAACACACCATTATCAAAACCAATTAACATTATTGCGAAAGTGAGCGACGCAGCGCACTACGCGATCTTGAAAGAAAACGAATCTTACATTGCACGCTTCTCAAATCCAGAAGAATTCGTGTATGGTGAAGACGTTGAAGCTCCATCTGATGCGGTAACTTCTGTTATCACAGGTGCTGAAATTTACTTACCATTAGCAGGATTAATCAACATCGAAGACGAAATCGCTCGTCTTGAAAAAGAAGCAGAGAAATTGCAACAAGAAGTGGATCGTGTCGAGAAGAAATTATCGAACGAGAAATTTGTGGCGAAAGCTCCTGCAGCGGTTGTTGAAGCTGAACGTGCAAAAGGCGCGGACTATCAAGCACAACGCGAAGCCGTGTTAGAACGTATCGCAACATTAAAGAAAATCTAATCCGTTTTAACGGCGGGGAGAGCGTATGAAGTGTCATGCGCTCTCTTTTGTATGTTCCGGTGGGCAATTTTCTGTTATGATAAATGAGGAAAACAGGAGGTGAGTGAATGATTCAAGAGTGGTTAAAAAAGAGCGAGAGTATTCCGCGTAAACATGGATTGTACCGCATGGAGGCTATCCTAGAAGCGCTTGGAAATCCAGAACGTGAATTGAAGAGTATTCATATTGCTGGGACGAATGGAAAAGGGTCCACAGCTGCGATGGTCACGGCCTTTGCGAAGGCGCATGGATTGCGAGTAGGGACATTCACTTCACCGCATATGGACAGTATTAGAGAACGAATCCAGCTAGACGGAGTGCCTCTTGAAGAAGAGCCGTTCTGGCAAGCCGCATCGGTGGTAAGAGAGGTGGAGAGGTGCTTATTCGAAGAGTGGGGAGCTTTTAACTATTTTGAGATTTTAACAGCGATGATGTTTGTCGTCTTTCAACAGGAAGCCGTCGACCTTGCGATTATTGAAGTCGGGATTGGCGGTCTGTTAGATAATACGAATGTCGGTCATCCACTCGTCAGCGTCATTACGACGATTGGCTTAGACCATCAAGACTTACTCGGAAGCACGTTAGAAGAAATTGCCGCGCAAAAAGCAGGGATTATTAAGTCTGGTCAACAAGTGGTCGTCGGGCCAGTCGGCTGTGAATGTATGGATGTGATTCGTGGAGTCGCTAGTGAGAAAGGCGCAACGGTGCAGGCGTTTGGGGAAGACTTCTTACTAATTGAAGATTCGTATCAAGATTCCTCACTGACGATTTCGCTGAACCAGCTAGCTCTCCAAGGAGCCTTCCAGAAGGAGAATGCGACCGTTGCGATTCGAGCATTTCGTTCATGGATGGAAGCTACTGGAAGAAGTGTGCAACCCGAATGCATTGAGGCGGCCCTACGAGTGGTTTCCTGGCCAGGACGCATGGAAGTGTTGCAAGCGACACCGCTTGTGATCATCGACGGTGCTCATAATTTGCCGGCCATCGAGCGACTCGTTCAAAACATGACGGCTCGTGTTGGCAAGAAACAGACACTGTTATTTAGCGCGCTGACTCGAAAAGATAGTCAACAGATGCTTCTAAGATTGCAGGAAGCTCTTCCTGAAGTGAACATCATCTTGACGAGTTTCCATCCTTCAAGAGGCATGTCGATTGCTAAGAGCGATGTGGAAGAATACTTAGATTCTCCCAAGATTTCCTATGAAGAAAGCTTTGAAGATGTCATCGACCGTTTTGCCAGCTCAACAGACGACAAGAGCGAATTATGGGTGACGGGGTCATTGTATTTTATTGCCGAAGTTCGACATTGGTGGAAGAACCGTAAGCCCAAAGAAGAATAGACATCGTAACTCTTTGTAGAGAAAACAAAGAGGAAGTGTCACAATGATTGAATCAAAATTATTAGAAGTACCTTTAAGCGCCATGCCACGAGAACGCCTCGAACGGTATGGCGCTAAAGTGCTTGAAACGCATGAATTACTCGCGATATTACTGCGAACAGGGTCCAAGGATTTAAACGTCCTGCAGCTGGCGGTCGTTGTCTTAAACACCTTCGAGGACTTGCATTCGCTGAAGATGGCGAGCTTGGACGAACTCATGCACATTAATGGCATCGGCAGAACAAAGGCGATAGAACTCAAGGCAGCCATGGAACTTGGAGTGCGCTTAAGTAATGCCGCGCAAATGAAACTCGGGAAGATTACGTCCTCCAAGATGGCCGGCCAGTGGATTGTGCAGGAGTTGAAGGATGCCTATCAGGAACATCTTGTCGCCTTGTATTTAAATACGAAAAACGAGATTATTAAGAAGAAAATGATCTTCATCGGAGGGCTGAACAGTGCAGTGGCGCATCCCAGAGAAATCTTCCGGGAGGCAGTACGGTTTTCGGCGGCGCGCGTCATTATTGGCCATAATCACCCAAGCGGAAACCCAGAACCCTCACAAGCGGATATCGATTTTACACGTCGCTTGATGGAATGTGGTGAACTCATGGGAATCGAGCTTCTAGATCATTTTGTAGTTGGAGGAGAGGAGTATATTTCTTTAAAAGAATTCGGAGCTTTTTAAAAACGACTCAAAAGAATGTGAAAAGTTGAATTTTAGAAAAAGATGAAAACAGATTGTTTTCAATTTTCACGAAAAATAATATTGAAAATTAACGAAACGATTCGGAAAAAACGCACAAAACGGCAATTGTTCTACTTAATTCTCAGTGAAATCGGAAATACTCTTGCAAATTTGCCTGTGAGATGTTATACTTAGGTTGTGTTTTTGTTATGTAAAGAAATTGTGTAAGATATTACTCCTTTCGAACCATTAGCAAGAATATCAATAACAAGTGCTATGGCACAAGGAGGAAATGTTCATGGAACAAGGTACAGTAAAATGGTTTAACTCAGAAAAAGGTTTTGGGTTTATCGAACGTGAAGGTGGAAACGATGTATTCGTACACTTCTCAGCAATCCAATCTGAAGGATTCAAAACATTAGAAGAAGGACAAGCAGTTCAATTCGATGTTGAAGAAGGCGCTCGTGGACCACAAGCAGCTAACGTAGTTAAACTATAATTTAACTTAAACTTTGATACCACCGGTTTTCCGGTGGTTTTTTTGTGCGCAAAAATAGAAAAGGATAAGCCTAAAAAGCACAAATTTGGCCATGTCCATATATGGTATATTTGTCCTCCCCCTCCCAAGAATTTCTTTTTATTCTTGCATTTTTTTATGAAACGGAACACGGTGATTTTTCAAGAAAACCTTTCAGGTTAAAAAGCCAACATTAGAAAGTACTTCGGAAAACGAAGAGCCTTCGGATTCTATAGGAATAATAATAGCGGTCATAATCGATGTGAATTACTGACTCTGGAAATTCATTTCCTAGAGTCAGTTTGAAGCTCGATAGGAAACGAGACCTGGGCTCGTTCTGGTATAGCTATTGTTATTCCTATGAAGACATCCGAAAGTGCTCGTAGTTTTCCAAAATCATAATTTACGAAGCACATTCTTGTTGCTTTTCAGCTTTTTAACCGAAAGGTTTTCTCTACTGAAAAATCACTAAAGTGTTACAGAAAACGTTTTAATATTACGAAATAAAAAAGTTTCCTAAAAATCTATAAAATACAAGAATAAAAAGCTAAATTCTGCTATACTAGAATAGAATTCTTACAGCCTAGTCTGTAGAAGAATTATCTAAGGAGGAAACAGTGTGGTTGCATTAAATTTTAAAGCACAAAATATCGGAATTGACTTAGGCACAGCTAACACGATTGTTTATCTAGAAGATGAGGGAATCGTCACACGTGAACCTTCCGTGGTTGCAAAAAATATCGTTACAGAAGAAATTATCGCAGTAGGAAAATCTGCATTTGAAATGATTGGTAGAACACCAGAAAATATCGTGGCATTACGCCCAATGAAAGATGGCGTAATCGCTGACTACAATACAACGACAGCAATGTTGAAATACTTCATTCAGTCGATTGTGGGCCGCTCATTCTTTAAACCAGTGGTCATTATTTGTGTGCCAAGTGGCATTACAGACGTTGAAAAGAGAGCCGTTTTAGACGCGACAAAATATGCAGGAGCTAAAGAAGCGTATGTGGTTGAAGAACCATTCGCGGCTGCAGTTGGAGCAGGACTTCCTGTCACAGATCCAACTGGAAGCATGATTGTCGATATCGGTGGCGGTACGACAGACGTGGCGACGATTTCGCTTGGAGGAATCGTGAATAGCCGTTCGATTCGTGTCGGAGGAGACGAGTTAAACGAGTCTATCGTGCAGCACGTTCGTAAGACATACAATTTACTCATCGGAGAACGTACGGCTGAAGAATTAAAAATTACGCTTGGTTCAGCTTCTATTGAAAAAGCACAAGGAAGCATGCAAGTGCGTGGTCGTGACATGGTCACAGGATTACCACGTGTTGTTGAAGTGCCTGCAAAAGAAATTGCAGTTGCGATGAGTGAAATTATTCATCAAATTTTAGACGCAGTAAAAGATGTATTGGAACAAACACCGCCAGAAATTTCTGCGGACGTTATTGATCATGGAATCGTGTTAACAGGTGGGGGCGCAATGCTTCGTCACCTTGCTGAGATGATTTCGAAGGAAACGCAAGTACCAGCCTTTGTGGCCAACGATCCACTCGATTGTGTGGCGCTAGGAACAGGTGCGATTTTAGCAAATCCATCATTAATGAAAAAATAGAGTCCGTTGAAAAATAAAAAAAGAGGAGTGATGATGTGAATCCAATTTTTTCAAATAAGAAACTAATTGGTTGGGTAATCGGAATTATCACGGCATTAGCCTTGATTATGTATTCCATTACTTACGGCAGTAATATCGTGACTCAAGGTGTTAATGATGTAACCAATATTCTAGGAAGATTAGTCTCTTATCCAGCAAATAGTATTAATGATTTTATCGATAGCGTGAGTGATTTATCAAATACGTATCAAGAAAATCAATCGTTAAAACAAAAAATCGATACCATTCATGAATTAGAAGTTCAATTGAGTGAGTTAAAACGTGATAACCAAAAAATGAAGGAAACGCTCAAGTTGCAAGATACGCTAAACGATTATACGTTAGTGAATGCGACGGTGATTGCGCGTAATCCAGATACATGGCGTGATGTCATTACAATTAATAAAGGGTCTAATGACGGTATCCAACCGCAAATGTCTGTTATGAGTGATAATGGACTTGTCGGGAAAGTTATGGACGTGAATCCAACGAGTGCACGTGTAGCGCTATTATCGAATGCTGATAATACATTAGTGCGTGTGGCAGCGATGATTCAAAACGAAAAAGAACCAATCTACGGAACCATCACTGGTTATGACGATAAAACGAATATGTTAGTGATGAGCCAAATTCAAGCAACGCAAGATATCAAAGTTGGGGATAAAGTCGTGACAAGTGGTCTCGGTGGTATTTCTCCAAACTCACTATATATCGGTACGGTTGAAGAAGTGGCGATGGACCGTTTTGGCTTGTATAAAGAAGTGAAAATTCGTCCAGCAGCGGATACGAATGACGTTCGTTACGTGACGGTTGTTATTCGTACAAGCGAAAGCGAGGGGCAATAATGCGCGTCTCAAAAAGAGTTTACTGGGTGTTATTTGTTTATATTCTTGCTTTCTTAGCCGATGGAGTGTTAACGAATCATTTTTCAAAATTGTTTCTATTCTCCGGCTATAGCTTAACGCCTCGAATGATTATTATCGCAGTTGTGTTGTTAAACTTCATGATTGACCAAAAGTCAATGTTCTGGTTTACAGTCGTTGCAGGATTTTTAGTGGACAGTTACTACTCAGGTGTCCTTGGTGTTTATATGGCGCTGTTTGCAGTGATTGTACGAATCATTAATTTGGTTCGCCCGAACATCCTTCAAAATCCATTTACATTAGGGCTAGCATTAGTGTTCTTCCTAAGCTTCACCGAAGTCTCTGTTTACTTCGTGTATGCTTTACGAGGAGTGGCGAGCATGGATTGGAACGAGTTTTTAGTAGTAAGACTCGGGGCAACCTTAATGTTAAACATCGTGATTTACTATATTTTATATCTCCCGCTTCGTAATTTTGCGAGATGGGTGAACTCAACACCGGTCGTTAGTCCACATGACTTAATGAACCATCGTAGAGCATAATTTGAGAAAGGTTTGGCTGTTTGTGGCCAAGCCTTTTTGATTGCACGTTAATAGTACTGACAACGGCGATAGATATGGTATAATAAAGAGGATTAGTGTCAAGAGAAAGAGGAATTGAATGAAGAGAGCAACATTTTTAAAAGCAAGTCTAATCTCGAAGGGTATCATTGCGACCTGTGCGATTGTCGGTTTTCTAATGCAGATGACGCTTCACGGCTGGCATGGACTTCGTTACTACACGAATCAATCGAATCTACTCGTTGGATTGTTTATGGTGTACTTGCTATTGAAATACCGCAAAGACGGCCATTGGAGTAAGATGGACCTTCGATTGAAGGGTGGCGTTACGGTTGCGATTCTTCTAACGGGGCTGGTATATCACTTTATGTTAGCACCACAAAAGACAGCCGAAGAGTTCTGGACGATTGAGAATTTCCTATCGCACTATATTGTGCCGTTTGGAACCTTGCTCGATTGCATCGTCTTTGATAAAGGACATTGCTACAAGTGGTATGATCCATTTACGTGGACGCTGTTGCCGCTGGTCTATGCGATTGTGTCTGTGGCGATTGCGCTCATAACCCGTATTCCGATTGGAAATAACAAAGATGGCCCATTCCCATATTTCTTCTTGAATGTGGATAAATATGGATTTGTTGGCGTCTTGCAATATTGCTTAGGATTAGCCGTAGCCTTCTTAATTGGCTCGTATATTCTTTTCGTATTTAAAAATGGATTCAAAACAAAGGAACGTTTATAAGAGAGGAGACTTTCATGGTTCGAGATATTGGAATCGACTTAGGAACAGCGAATATTTTAGTGTTCTTAAAAGATCGTGGAATTATTTTAAATGAACCGTCACTCGTTGCGCTAGATGAGCGTAATGGCGACGTGATTGCAGTCGGTGAACGTGCGTACCAAATGGTGGGCCGTACGCCAAAAGAAATCAATGTGCACCATCCATTAAAGGGTGGGGTGATTGCGGATATCGCAGTTACTGAGCAATTGCTTGAATTATTCATGCAAAAATTAAACTTAAATAGTTGGTTCTCAAAACCAGATATTTTAATTTGTACACCAACAAATATTACGACAGTGGAGCAAAAAGCGATTATCCAAGCGGCGATTAAATGCGGCGGACGTAATATTTACTTAGAGGAAGAGCCAAAAGTGGCCGCAGTCGGCGTGGGACTCGATATCTTCTCTCCAATTGGAAACATGGTCATCGATATCGGTGGTGGGACAAGTGATATTGCCGTTCTTTCAATGGGGTCAACGGTCACAAGCCGTTCGATTAAATTAGCTGGCGACAATATGGACTTTGCTATTTCCGAATATATTAAAGACAAATATCAGCTTATCATCGGAGACCGTACCGCTGAAGCCATCAAGATGAATCTTGGTAGTGCGATTGAAGTGGAAAACGAGTCGGATATGATTGTCAAAGGTCGCGATATGACGACTGGGTTGCCGAAGACGGTGACGATTTATACGAATGAAATTTATCATTGCTTAAAAGAAATGCTCGATACGATTGGCGAAGAAGCTAGACTCGTACTCGAAGCGACTCCACCAGAACTCGCAGGCGATATTATCGAACGCGGCGTGATGGTAACAGGGGGCGGAGCACTCATCCAAGGAATCGACCGTATGCTTTCTGAGAAGCTACAAGTTCCAGTGATGATTGCTGAGAACCCGCTGCAAAGTGTTGCGATTGGAACAGGAATTTTATTAAACCGCATTAAAGCAGATCGTGGTATTTTCTCAGGACTCAGAAGACTCTTCAGTTCTAAGAAAGTCGTAATGAACCCAACTGCGAATATGATTGATGATGAAAGGACAGAAGAAGCATGAAGCAAGAATTGAAAAATAGTGGTCACTTATTATTGACGGCGCTACTCCGTGTCTTAATCTTTGTGATTATCGCAGTCATTTTATTTGCACTTGGCTTAATGGTTGGTTATGCCGTTTTAGGTGAAGGTCACAACCCATTTGATATTTTCTCAAAAGAAGTATGGGACAAGATTTTCAACTTCATTAACTAACAAGCAGATAGATTGACCTTTGTTGACTATTGAAGTAGACTATAACAAAAGCAGAATATGGAGGAAATGCTATGAATTTAATTCCAACAGTTATCGAGCAGTCTTCACGCGGAGAACGCGCTTATGACATTTACTCACGTTTATTAAAAGACCGTATCATCATGGTGAGCGGACCTGTTCACGACGATATGGCGAATGCGATTATCGCGCAATTACTATTCTTAGATGCACAAGATCCTGAGAAAGATATTTACATGTATATTAACTCTCCAGGAGGAAGCGTAACAGCTGGTTTAGCCATCTACGATACAATGAACTTCATCAAAGCAGACGTTCAAACAATCGCGATGGGACTTGCAGCGTCAATGGGTTCATTCCTATTAACGGCTGGTGCTAAAGGCAAACGTTTTGCATTACCAAACGCTGAAATCTTAATCCACCAACCTTTAGGCGGAGCACAAGGGCAAGCGACAGAAATCGAAATTGCAGCACGTCAAATCTTGAAAACACGTGAACGTTTAAATAAAATCTTGGCAAAACAAACAGGCCAAAAATTATCACGTATCGAAAAAGATACAGACCGTGATAACTACATGACAGCACAAGAAGCCTTAGAATACGGCTTAATCGATGCCATCATGGAAAGCTCAAAAGAAATGAAATAACAGAAACTGCAGAAGAAGTGATAGTTCTTCTGCTTTTTTTTCGCCGTATATCTTCCTTTTTACACTTGAAAGCGGTACAATAGTAACATACGACTTTGTTAGAAGGTAAAAGGGGAAAAGGTTATGACAACAGAAGGAAATCCATTAAATAATGCACGAGTGGCATATGAATATTACGAATTACCAGGGGAATTAGTAGATATTCAACCTTTAGGGAATGGATTAATTAATAAAACCTATCAAATTACACATACACATGAAAATGAAGAAAAACAATATGTATTACAAGCCATCAACCATGATATTTTTCCAAACGTACGTGGCTTAATGGAAAATATCGAGAAGGTAACTACTTACCTTCGTGAAAAATACGAAGCAGAAGGGCGCGACGCTTCTCGTGAAACGCTCCGTGTTATCCGCACTAAAGATGGCCATTTAACAGCGAACTTGGATAACGGAACATACTGGCGTATTTATGATTCAGTGAAAAATAGCTATTCATTAGATAAAGTAGAAAGTCCAGAACAATTTTATATCACAGCCAAAGCATTCGGTCGTTTTGCCTATGACTTAAACGACTTCGATGCGAGCCAATTGGTCGAAGTGATTCCACAATTTCACGATACACGTAATCGTTACAGACAGTTGGAAGAAGCGATTAGAGAAGATCGCGTTGGCCATGTGAAAGAGGTGCAAGAAGAGATTGCATTTATCCAAAATCGTAAAGCGGACTGCTTCTTACTTTATGATTTACTCGATGAAGGCGTATTGCCGCTTCGTGTAACGCACAATGATACAAAATTAAACAACATCATGTTCGACAGTGAAACGAAAGAACCGCTTTGCATCGTGGACCTCGATACAGTGATGCCAGGATTAGTGTTATTTGATTTTGGCGATTCCATTCGTTTTGGTGCAAACGACTGCGCCGAGGACGAACCTGATTTATCAAAAGTGAACTTTGATTTCGACTTATACGAAATTTACGTGAAAGGCTTTATCGAAGGAACAAACGGCATCTTGACGGAAGCCGAACTTGAATACTTACCTTGGGGTGCTCGCGTCATTACGCTCGAACAAGGTATTCGTTTCTTGACGGACTATATCAATGGGGATGTTTATTACGCAACGACTCGTCCAGGACAAAACTTGGACCGTGCACGTACGCAATTGAAATTGGTTCAAGATATGGAAAACGTTTGGGATAAGATGGTCGAAGCTGTTAAAAACGCACAAAAATAAGAAATTCAGACTCTCTGACAGATTTGTCAGGGAGTTTTTTGTGGATTAAGACACTATATATTGTAAATTATAACGATTCTAAAACACAATATATTGTGTTTTAGGGGTTGATTTTTATTTTTTGAGTGCTAAAATAAGGACTAGAGTTTAAGGAGGAATCGTGATGAGTGTAGAGACATTAACAGCATTATCGGTCACGAAGAGAGATGGCCGACAAGTCGAATTTCAAAAGGAAAAAATTCAACGTGCGATTGAAAAAGCGGAAATCGGATTGAATGGTGAATTAAGCGACGAACGGATGGTAGTGCTTGGTCGCATCGTTGAGGATGTCCTCGCGGAGATTTCAAGACGCTTTAACGATACGATTGAGATTTATGAAATTCAAAATATCATTGAACATTTACTGATTGAAGACGGAGAATCGGCCCTTGCACAAGAGTATATCTCATACCGTGTAGACCGTGATTTGCGTCGTAAGAATCAGTTAGATTTCCAATGGGCGCTCTCACGATTAACGAATAAAGAGGCGAGCGTCGTCAACGAGAACGCGAATAAAGATAGTAAAGTATTTAATACGCAGCGCGACTTAACGGCTGGAACGGTTGGGAAGATTATCGGCTTAAAGATGCTTCCGCCGCACGTGGCCAATGCGCATTTGAAGGGCGACATCCATTATCACGACTTGGATTATCATCCATATATGCCGCTTACGAACTGTTGCTTAATTGACTTCGAGCACATGCTAGGGCTTGGTTTTAAAATCGGAAATGCGGAAGTGGAATCCCCTAAATCAATCCAAACGGCAACGGCACAAATGGCGCAAATTATTGCCAATGTAGCAAGTAGTCAGTATGGTGGTTGTTCTGCCAATCGTGTGGATGAGTTACTGGCACCTTATGCAGCCAAGAATTACGAAAAGCATTTAGCAGATGCTAAAGAGTGGATTGAAGGTGCAGACCGTCAAGAAGCGTATGCGATGAAGAAGACGGAAAAAGATATTTATGATGCGATGCAATCGTTAGAATACGAAATCAACACGCTCTATACATCGCAAGGACAAACGCCATTTACAACACTTGGATTTGGACTCGGAACAAACCACTTCGAACGTTGTATTCAAAAGGCTATCTTGCAAGTGCGTATGGAAGGGATTGGCAAAGAAAAACGAACTGCCATTTTCCCGAAACTTGTTTTCACATTGAAACGTGGCGTGAATTTGGAAGAAAACGACCCAAACTATGACGTGAAGCAATTGGCGTTGGAATGTGCGACAAAACGCATGTATCCAGACGTATTAAGCTATGACCAAATCGTTCGTTTGACGGGAAGCTTTAAGGTGCCGATGGGATGCCGTTCATTCTTACAAGGATGGAAGGACGAAAACGGACAAGAAGTAAATGATGGACGAATGAACTTAGGGGTTGTGACTCTTAATATTCCTCGGATTGCACTTGAAGCAGATGAATCTCTTCAAAAGTTTTGGGAGGTTTTTGAGGAAAAACTCTTGATTTGTAAAGATGCGCTTGTTTACCGTGTGGAACGTTGTAAGGAAGCCACTCGCGACAATGCGCCAGTATTGTATCATTATGGGGCGTTTGGTCAACGATTGAAGAATGGCGAAGAAGTCGACGTTCTATTTAGAAACAAACGTGCGACGGTTTCTCTTGGCTATATCGGCCTCTATGAAGCCGCAACAGCCTTCTTTGGACCTGCCTGGGAAACGAATCCGGAAGCCAAGGCCTTTACCTTAGAAATCGTGAAGGCATTGAAGGCTCATACCGATGCATGGGGCGATGAGTATGGCTATCATTTCAGCGTCTATGCGACTCCAAGTGAAAGTTTGACAGATCGTTTCTGCAAGCTCGATATCGAAAAATTCGGTCTCGTGCCAGACATTACCGAGAAGGAATATTACACGAATAGTTTCCATTATGATGTGCGTAAAAATCCAACGCCATTTGAAAAAATCGACTTCGAAAAAGATTATCCTGTGTATTCTTCAGGTGGTTTCATCCATTACTGCGAATATCCAGTGCTTCGTCAAAATCCGAAGGCGCTGGAAGCTGTGTGGGATTTTGCCTATGACAAAGTTGGATACCTTGGAACGAACACACCAATCGACCACTGCTATAAGTGCGGTTTTGATGGCGAATTTACACCAACGGCTAAAGGGTTCGAATGTCCACAGTGTAAGAACCATGATCCTCAAACATGTGATGTGGTGAAAAGAACTTGTGGTTATCTTGGAAATCCGCAAGCACGTCCGATGGTGCATGGTCGTCACGTGGAAATTTCTTCGCGTGTGAAACATATGCCAAAACTCAAGGAACGCTATGCGCTTGGGGTGACGGAGGATGAATAACCCGAAGCCAAAAGAATGGACCAGCCAGCAGTATTCTCAGGGGAAGATTGCGAGCTATAAACCGTATAATTTTGTCGATGGGGAAGGGGTACGCTGCTCGCTGTATGTGAGCGGCTGCCTTTTTGCCTGTGAAGGATGTTATAACGTTATTGCGCAAAATTTCAATTACGGCATTCCGTACACTAAAGAACTCGAAGCACAAATCGTTGAAGATGTGGGCGCTTCGTATTGCCAGGGCTTAACGCTTCTTGGAGGCGAGCCATTTTTAAATACGGGTGTCTGCCTTTCACTAGTAAAGGCTCTCAGACAAGCATACGGGCATACCAAGGATGTGTGGTCGTGGACTGGATATACATGGGAAGAATTAATGCAAGAAACAGAAGATAAGCTCGAATTGCTTAGCTTGATTGATATTTTAGTCGATGGGCGATTTGAACTCGCCAAGAAGGATTTGACTTTGCAGTTTCGCGGCTCTAGCAACCAGCGCATTATCGATGTGCAGGCGTCTCTTGAATCTGGGGAAGTCGTTTTATGGAAAGGTCTCTGGGAATCATAAGAAACGATAAAATTTCTGACAAATGGTCATTATTTTGATAAAATGAAGGAATGAAATACGTTAAAGGAGACGACAATGGCGATTACAGGACTTGGAATGGATGCAGTGGAACTTTCACGCATTGAAAAAATCGTGGCAGAACCGAAAACTTTTTTACAAAAAGTACTGACACCAGCAGAACTAGAGAAATATAATAGTCTTCCAACGAAGCGAAAAGTGGAGTTTCTCGCAGGACGTTTTGCGGCCAAGGAAGCCTACGCAAAAGCATTGGGAACGGGAATTGGACAACATGTGTCTTTCCAAGACATCGAAGTCTTAAATGATGCGTCTGGAAAACCAGTCCTCGTGTGCAAACGGTACGCCCACAAAACATGGGTCACCATTACGCATACCAATCATGATGCGTATGCCGTCGTCGTATTAGAATCCAACGAATAAAAAGGAATGAACCAATGATGTTAGAAGCCATCCATCGTAATACACGAGTAGTAGTGGATTTATCGATTGTAAAACAAAATATTAAAAAACAACTGGCGAAGTTGAGCCCTTCTCAAGAATTGTATGCTGTTGTAAAAGCCAATGCATACGGACATGGCATGATACGAGTAGCCAAAGCAGCCGTAGAAGCAGGAGCTACAGGATTCTGTGTGGCGAATGTGGACGAGGGACTAGGATTACGCGAGGCTGGATTTACACAACCGATTTTAATTCTAGGACTTAGCCGCGTTGAAGATGCCGCACTTCTTGCAGAAAACAACATCACTGCGAGTGTCGATTCTGTTGCATGGTTAAAAGAAGCAGCGCAGAATTTAAACGATACGCCATTAAAAGTGCATATTGCCGTGGACTCTGGGATGGGACGTATCGGTGTGGTGAACGTGGAAGAATTAGCAGCGGTTGAAGCCGTGCTACAAAATGGCCCGTTTGAATTCGAAGGCATTTTCACGCATTTTGCGACTGCCGACGAAGCCGACACGACACAGTTAACCAAACAAATCGAGAAGTTCCACCGTCTGGTCGATGAATTAAGCGTCAAACCAGCACATGTGCATTACTCGAACTCAGCCTATGCGCTTTGGCATGGGGCAGGAGACAGCGCCATTGTTCGATATGGCATTGGAATTTACGGAATTAATCCTTCCAATGGAGACTTAGCGCTGAAAGACGAAGCAGCCTTAACACCAGCCCTTCGTTGGGAAACAGAAATGGTGAAAGTGAAGAAGCTGGAAGCAGGAGATACAGTGAGCTACGGTGCAACCTATACAGCAGACGAACCACAATGGGTAGCGACACTTCCAGTGGGCTATGCGGATGGATTTATCCGTGCCTACAATAAAGGAGATGTCTTAGTGGACGGCGTTCGTTGTCCGATTGTTGGACGCATCTGCATGGATCAGTGCATGATTCGCTTACCGCATGAATTTCCAGTAGGCACAACGGTGACGCTCCTTGGAAAAGATGGAGACGAAGAAATTACCGCGATTGAATTAGCGAAACGCTCAGAGACGATTGCCTATGAAGTGCTTTGCATTATTTCAGACCGCGTGAAACGGGTGTATATAAATGATTGATAAGATTGTAAGAGGCGATGTGTGTCTTGCGGACTTATCGCCAGTTGTCGGAAGTGAGCAAGGGGGAAAACGCCCTGTCCTGATCGTGCAAAATGATGTAGGAAATCACTTTAGTACAACGGTCATTGTAGCGGCGATTACTGCCAAACATACAAAGGCCAATATTCCAACGCATATTGAAATCAAAAAAGACCAATTCGGGTTCGAACGCGACTCTGTCGTCTTACTCGAGCAATTACGGACGATTGATAAAGTCCGTATTCTTGAAAAGATTACGACCGTCGATAGTGACTTTATGAAAATCATTGATGCAGGACTCAAAGTGAGTCTTGGATTAGAATAAAAATAGTCCTCTAAAAATTTAGAGGACTGTTTTTGTTTTTAACGGAGAATTTCTCGAGAAAATTCCCTTGATTTACCATGGGGATGGTAGTATACTGATTAAGTACCTTAAGTACAAATGCCTCCTTAGCTCAGTTGGTAGAGCAGTAGACTCTTAATCTATGGGTCACAGGTTCGAGCCCTGTAGGGGGCATTTTTTATGCTTATTTATAGGCTTTTTTAAAGGTTTTGTTCCGTGGATGTTCCGTGGGATAAAATCTTTATTATTTTTTCATTGTCTGATACTTCTAATTCTTTAATAACGTGAGCATACGTCTGCATTGTAACTGTTGGATTAGCATGTCCTAATCTTTTGCTAACTGAAACGACTTGCACCCCTTGCGACAATAAAATACTGGCGTGTGTATGTCTTAAACTATGAAATCTTATTTTCCTCTCGATTTTCGCTTTTTTAAGTGTATTATCGAGAGTTTTTTTAACGCCGTTGTTAGTGATGTCATGAAACACTCTTTCCGTATCTTTTGGAAGTTGAAACAATAGTTTCATTACTTCGCTTGGAATGATAATAGTTCGTTTTGCATTTTTAGTTTTTCCGTCCGTGAAATCTCTAGTGTGTAATGAATCGAATCCTTTTTCGATTTTTACAGTATTCGTTTCTTTATCCAAATTATCCCAGGTTAACCCGAGGCATTCTCCAAAACGCATACCACTAACCATCGCCAGTAGAATAATATAGCGTGATTGATATCTAGGATTGATTCCGTCTAATAGTGCTGCATAAAGTCTTTGGTATTCTTCGAACGATAGAAATTTACTTTCTTCAGTAAATGCTCTTTCATCATTTCCCTTAATCTTTACGAATTCGCACGGATTGTACATAAGCACTCTGGTTTGAACAGCATGTTTGATAGCGCCGCTGGTGTAGGTGTGATATTTAGCAACAGATTCAGTCGATAGCCTTTCAGCTAATTTATTAATATAAGCTTGATAGCTGTCATGAGTGATATCCTTTAGCATGACATTAAAATTTTTTCGAACATAACGAATGATCATATCTATACGCTTGGAAACACCTAAAGAAACAGTTCCATCTTTATATAGTCGCTTCCAATTCTCCATATAATCTGCAAGAAGCATTCTTTCTTTGGAAAAGTTCTTTCCTTGTAACATTTCGTTTTCTCTTATTATGGATGCGTCTTTTGCTTCAGCTTTCGTCTTGAACCCACTCTTAGATACAGCTTTTTGTTTTCCATTCTCGTAATAGTAGACCTTATATGTCCACGTTTTTCCACGTTTATAAATACTTGCCATAGTTTACCATCCTTTCTATTTGTGGTAAAATAGGGCATATTAAAGAGCCCTATTTCAGGGTGATTTTTGA
>CAUPXN010000023.1:0-16470 GCA_963515505.1 uncultured Streptococcus sp. | reverse complement strand
TACTTTCTAATTGAATGTCGATTCGACCAGCGGTACTTGGATTTAAAGTGATCATAATGTCACTTGATTCCAAAGTGCCGACTACTGCACTTTTTTTAATTTCCATTATTGTTTCCACCTTTTCTTTTGGATTTTAACCAATGAAATGTTTTTCTTCTAAATAATGATACGTAGTTGCTGGAACGAGCTGTTTCAACTCATCTACGTTTTTGTCTTGAATGGCAGCGCGCACCCGCGTCGCACTCACCACTTCCTCTCGGACAGAAAGCCGATCTATAATGACTAATTCTAAGTCGCTCCCAAAAGCAGCTCTTAGTGCGTCATTATAAACGGAGGTGACTGGGGAGAGTGGTTCTTGACCCACAAAACGTTTGGTCAATTGTAACGTTGGAACAATGTTTTCTAAGAAGAGTGTTGCATCCAATGTTGCTTGAACTTTTGCCACTTCCAAATCCGCCTTCTCTTTCAAGAAGTAGGATGGGAAAGTCGCACTTGAGACCATGTAGTCTCTTGTTGGGAGTACCGTTACATTTGGCAAGTGACTCACGCCTCGTTTCACCATTTCCATACGGTCATTCGTATTAAAGAACGAACGGTCCTCGGAAACAACGAATACGTAGAGGTGACTCGACTGACTAGCAGCTGTTTCTACCAAGTATTGATGTCCCAGCGTAAAAGGATTCGCATTCATGACAATGGCACTATTGCTACTTCCTTCTACAAAATGTTCTTTTAGTAATTTTAAGTAATCACTAAAAGATGGGATGCCTTGTTCTAAAAAGGCGAGATTTTCTGTTTCAGCAATCACGCGGTACCCTAAAGATTTAAAGAAGATAATGTTCTTTGGTTTTGTATAGACAAAACTGTTTGTGTAAGAACGTTCTCTTAATTCATCTAGAAGGGCCATCACGAGATGCGTTAACAGATTTTCTGATTGATATTTTTTACAAACCACTAAACATTTTAAAATGTTGCGGTCTAAAGATCCGGTTGCTGCTGGTTCACCAGAAGTATGGTAAATCGCAATGGTATAATCAACCTTCTCTGTCTTGCCAAGGTTAGCCTGATCCATTAACCATTCCCAATCTTGGCGAGCTTTTTGATCGCGATCAAGCCATAATCGTTTGAGAATGAAATTTTCCATGGAACGGCCTCCTTATTTTGGCGGGAATGCTTTTAAAAGTAATGCAGAAACGGCATATAGAATTCCTAATACTAGGAAAACTCCACCCATCCCTAAAGCCATTAATTCGAAAGCTTGTGTTAAATGTTCTGCGTTGAAAGTCATCGTTTTCCTCCTTTTCCTTCTATATTATTACATGAAGAATGATAATAATAATCCACCAGCAATAACAGAAGCGATTTGTCCAGAAACGTTAGCTCCAACAGCGTACATTAAGATGAAGTTTTGAGGATCTTCGTCTGTCGCCATTTTTTGGATAACACGACTTGACATTGGGAATGCAGAGATACCTGCAGCTCCGATCATTGGGTTGATCTTTTCTCTACGGAATAAGTTCAAGATTTTAGCAAATACCACACCACCGATTGAGTCCATGATGAAGGCTACTAAACCGAACAAGATGATCATTAATGTTTGAACATTTAAGAATAAATCAGCTTGCATTTTAACTGAGATTGTAATCCCTAATAGAATAGAAACAATGTTTACTAATTCATTTTGAGCCGCTTGAGCTAAGTTATCTAAAACGCCACATTCACGTAATAAGTTACCAAACATTAAGAATCCAACAAGTGGTAATGAAATTGGAGCAATGAAACCTGCCACAATTGTGATAATGATCGGGAACAAGATTTTTGTTAATTTAGATACGCCTGAAGCGTGGTATGTCATACGAATACGACGTTCTGCTTTTGTTGTAACCATCTTGATAGCGATTGGTTGGATAATTGGAACAAGTGCCATGTATGAGTAGGCCGCAACCGTAATCGCTCCAAGTAATTGTGGTGCTAATTGGTTCGCTACGAAGATAGATGTAGGACCGTCTGCCGCACCGATAATACCGATTGAAGCAGCTTCACGAATATCGAATCCAAATAATACAGCTACAACGACTACGAAGAAAATACCGAATTGGGCTGCTGCACCGAATAATAACATGAATGGGTTTTGTAATAATGGTCCAAAGTCAATCATCGCACCGATACCGATGAAGATTAATAATGGGAATAATTCAGTTTCAATACCGATTTCGAATAAGATTTGTAGGACCCCGTGTTGTTGTTGTCCACCAACGATTTGGTCAAGAACCCCAGTCCCTGGGAAGTTTACTAAGATTGTACCTAATCCCATTGGTACTAATAATGTTGGTTCGTACTCTTTTTTAATCCCTAAGTACATTAATAGGGCACCGACAAGCATCATGAAGATTTGGCCGCCAGTAATAGACATTATATTTTGAACTAATGTTTCCACTGTTTCACTCCTTGAAAGTTATTAAAATTAGTTAATTGTAATTAAAGCGTCTCCTGGGTTTACCACTTGACCTTCTTTAACGTGAATTCCTGCTACAACCCCTGCTTTAGCAGCAACGATTTCGTTTTCCATTTTCATCGCTTCTAAAATCATTAATGGTTGGTTTTCAGTAACTGTATCCCCTACGTTTACAAGTACACGTAAGATATTTCCTGGCATTGGAGATGGCATTGCGTCTGCGCCTGCTGGTGTTGATGCTACAGGAGCTGCTGGTGCAGGTGCTGCTTCTACTGCAGGTGCTGCTGGAGCCGCTGGAGCAGGTGCTGCTGGTGCTACAGGAGCTGCTGGTGCAACTGCGCCGATTTCTTCCATTTCTACTTGGTACTCTTGACCGTCTACTTTGATTTTGAATTTACGTAACATTTCGTAACATTCCTCCTAAAATAAATTATGATTTACGTTTTTGGTAGATTTCTTTAACAGTCCACTGACTGTCATTTGATTCGCCTGCAGCAATTGCCGAAGCGATAACCGAGATAATCTTGGTTTCTGGGTTGCGTTTAAGGACGCGTTTAACCACAAATTGGCTTTCTGGATAATCTGAGGCCGCAATCGCTGCCGCAATGATTGAGACGTGTTTAGCTTCTTCTGCTTCTACCGGTACAAAAGCTTCTAATTTTTCCCATTCCGATTGAGGGGATGCAGGCTGCGTTGATGCGTGTTCCGTTGCTTCAGAACTCTTTTTGCCAAATAATCGTTGGAGAATTCCCATTCCTTCACTCCCTTCCCAACATAATCTACATGCAATTATTATACAGAAAACATTATCATTCCTAAACTAGAAACTGGGGTTTTCCCTGTTCTTTTGGTGTTTTATTATATATAGGATATAAAAGTTATGCTCAATTTGTCACATCAAACTGTTCTTTTAATGTTTTTCGTTATGAAAACACTATCTTTTTTATTAAATATTGTTTAAGATATCGCTATAAGTAAACGAATTCATTTTTGAAGTGACTTCGTGGAGATCCCTTCAGGTTTTAGCGACTGAATGATTCTCCTGCTATTATAAAAATTTTTTCAAAAAAGAAAGGAAGATATGATGGTTATCACAGTTGCAGCTTATGTAATGATGGCTATTTTCATGTACATTATCATGAAGAAAAAAATGTCACCATTCACAGCTTTAGTATTAATTCCATTAATTTTCGCAATTATTTTAGTTGCTACAGGTCAAGTCCAAGACGTAAACATCGGTACATTAATTCGCCAAGGGTTATTCGGAAATAACTCAAAAGATAAATTAACAGCGATGAAAGGGACTGCTGAAACAGGAATTATGCTTCTATTCGCAATCCTTTACTTCTCTACAATGTTAGACGCTGGATTATTCGATCCAATCACTAACAAAATGATCCGCTTCGCTAAAGGCGATCCAATGAAAGTTTTAATCGCTACTGCTATCGTAGCTGCTGCCGTATCATTAAACGGTGACGGAACAACAACTACATTAATCTGCTGCTCAGCATTCGTGCCAATTTACAAAAAATTAGACATGAAATTAATGAACTTAGGGGTTCTTGTTATCTTACAAAACACTATCATGAACTTATTACCATGGGGCGGACCTACTGCTCGTGCGATGTCAGTTCTTGGTGTAGAAGCAGATATCCTAGCTTACTTAGCACCAGGTATGATTCTTTCAGTACTTTACGTAATCTTTGTCGTTGCTCGCTCAATGGGTAAAAAAGAACGTGCTCGTTTAGGAATTCAAGAATTAACAGATGCTGAATTAGACGAATTAACAACAATCACTGACCCAGAAGTGTTAGAAAAACGTCGTCCTCAAAACTTCGTAATCAATGCTATCATGACAATCGTATTAATCGGTTGGTTAGTAGCTGGTTCATTTATCGATGCGATTGAAGTGAAACCAGTTGTTTTATTCTTAGTTGGTACAGCTTTAGCATTAATGATCAACTACCCAGACTTAAAAGCTCAAGCAAAACGTATTGGGGACAACGCTGGGGATGCTGTACAAGTAGTATTACTTGTATTTGCTGCCGGAGTATTCATGGGATTATTCCAAGGAACTGGAATGGCGACTGCTTTAACAAACAGCATCGTTCAAATCATCCCTCAACAATTAGCAGGATTCTGGTCATTAATTATCGCAATTATCTCAGTTCCTGGTACATTCTTCTTAACAAACGATGGCTTCTACTACGGAGTATTAATTCCATTCGCAGAAATCGGACGTCAATACGGATTCACTGATATGCAAATGGCATTAGCTTCATTAATGGGTCAAGCATTCCACTTATTAAGCCCATTAGTAGCGTTCATCTACTTACTATTACGTCTAACAGGATTAGACATGGGTGAATGGCAAAAAGAATCCGCTAAATACGCAGCTGTTATCTTCGTAATCTTCGTTGTAACAATCGTATTAATGGGTCACATGCCATTATACTTACCACAATAATATTGAATTGATTTTGTGAAAAAAGACTTGTTTAGGCCCAGCCTAACAAGTCTTTTTTGTGCATTTTTCATTCTTTTCGTATATACTATTTCTGATGCATAGAACAAATTCAAGGAGGCTATTATGTCAGCAGTCATTCAAGCAGTTAAAAACAATCTAGACATTACTCAAAATAAACCTCTCAAAATTTCACTTTACGAAGCATTTCGTAAAACGATTATTTTAGGGGAGATTCCTGCCGGCACAAGAATTAACGAAAAAGAGTTTTCGACAGAATTAAATATTAGTCGTACTCCGATTCGTTATGCCTTAAACGAATTGACAAAGGAACATCTTGTAGAACATATCCCAAAGATCGGCGTTATTGTAAAAGGAATTTCCATCAAAGACGCCCATGAAATTTTTGAAATTAGAAAGTCCCTCGATACCTTAGCAACCATTAATGCCATGAAACTCATGACGAAGAAAGATTTCGAAGAGCTCGCAGCTATCTTAGAAGAGTGCGATAAACTCAACGCTGAAGATAAAGTAGATGAAGTACTGGCTAACTTCACTACCTTTAATGACTTCATTTACGAAAAATGTCAAATGACTCGTCTAAAAGAAATCGTCAACGAACTCCGTACTTACGTGATATACTTCCGTGACTTATCGATTCGTTCATCCGAACGCCGCACAAAAGCACTGAACGAACACAAACTCATCTATCGCGGAATGCTCAACAAAGATGTGGAACAAATCACGCTCATTACTCATGAGCACTTAGACCGTTCATTACAATTTATTTTGAAACAAATGGAGAAATTACACATTGATTAATCCTGAGTTTTTAGCACAAGTGGCTACAGACGCCCTTCTACAAGAGGTGAATCTCGCGCCAAAACCAGGCCTCGTGGATCCGATTTCCACCGGCGCCCATAAGGACATGACAAAGGACACCTTCTACAAAAGCATCGAAGCGCTTCGTCCTTATTTACTCGCCTACGCCGAAGCAGGAAACCGCCACAACGGCACTCCACTCGACTTATTCAACGAGCTTCGCGCCCTTGGAAAACAAGCCGAAGCCGCGATGATGGCCGCCACAAACCATATCAATACCCATAAAGGAGCCAATTTCTCCTTTGCGCTGGTTTTAGGTGCCACCGCACATACAAAAGGCAATATTCCAGAAGCTTTGCACTATTGCCACCTTATGACGCGCCATCTCATCGAAGTGGATTTTGCCAACTTCGACCAAAAAGAACACCTCTCTTACGGGGAGAAACTCTACATCGAACACGGCATCACAGGCATACGAGGCGAAGCAGCAACCGGCTACCCAAGCCTTGCAAAAGCCCTCGACTATTACAACACACTAGACACGCACACACCACGCCACCGCGACCTGCTCCTTCTTCTATATCTCATGACCTTTGTCGAAGACGGGAACCTCATTCACCGCGGCGGAATCGATGCGTATAAGAAGGTCCAACAAGAAGCCAAACTCCTCTTTGGCGAAGCCCAAACACTCTCAGAAGAAGAGCTCGCTAGCCGTCTCGAAGACTACGACAACGTCCTTATCGAGCGTAACTTAAGCCCAGGAGGAAGTGCAGACCTACTCTCCCTCACCTTCTTCTGTCACAAAATACAACAAAACGGATGAACCCTCATCCGTTTTTTTCTTTACTCTTTTTGTTTTCTATCTACCACATCGCTATTTGCATCTTTTTTAGCACACACTTTATGCCTTTATTTTTCAGCGGTCTATTACTTAACAATTTTCTCGAGCACACACCTCATGCTCTCCCTTCCCCGCGCCAGAGAACGTGGCATGCACACACCTGTCGCCTTCTCTTATTCAAAAAAGGATTAACCTTTTTATGGCAGAAAGGGACGATATACGAGGGAAACCTCGGATTCTATAATAGCAGTAATGGGGAATCGTATTAAATGCGAGGGAGAAAGACAGAAACACCCTAGATACATTATTGTATCTAGGATGTTTCGTTTTCTTTCCCCCACAAAGTTGAATAGGTATGAGCAAACTGTTTACAGTGCAGCTCATACCATTCAACCACTGTGCTTAGTAGGAGTTTTACAGCTTTTAAAATGATTGTTGTGTAGACTTTGACGCAGTAGCTGATTGCTTTAAGCTTCATCACTCGTGATTTGCTTAAAGCTAATCAGCCTTGCGGGGGTAAGACTACGAAGAAAACCGAACTCACACTGTGAGTCCTATTTTTCTTCTGTCTTACTCCCAAAGGTGAGAGACCCTAGGCTCGAACCGATACCCCATTATAGCTATTATGAAGACATCCGAGGGAATCTCGAGTATATCGGACCGTCAGCCCTTCCTGCTGAGTTCTCTTTTCCTGCGCCAGAGAACTCAGCATGTACATATCACCTCATCCTCTTATTAAAAAGAGCTAACGGTTTTATGATGTCTGAAAGCAAAAGCCCGCGGGTTCTATAGTGTGAGCAATAGCGAGTGCAACTGATGTGAATTACTGATGCTTGGAAATTCATTTCTTAGCATCAGTTTGAAGCTCAGTAGGGATTGAGACGAAAGGCTCAGCCCGGTGCAGCTATTGCAAACACTATAGAGAAACCCGCAGGGCTTTCCGCTTTCAGACTCTTATAGAAACAAAAAAGAGTTAACGCAGTTTGCGTTAACCCTTTCTGTTAGCTTTTATTTAATAAGAGCAAGTGCAGCTTGGATGTGTGCAATGCTGCGTTCTCTTCCAAGCAACTCAATCGTCTTGCCGATCTCCGGCCCGTGTGTTTGTCCGCTCGTTGCCACACGAATTGGCATAAACAAGTTTTTACCCTTCACTCCAGTTTCCTTTTGAACCTCTTTAATGGCTGCCAAAATACTCGGCTCATCGAATGTTTCCATCGCTTCTAATTTAGACATAAAAGCATTCAATACTGTTGGAACAGTTTCACCTTGAAGTACTTCTTTCGCTTCGTCATTTTCCACTTCGAAATCTTTTCTGAAGAATAATGTTGATAAAGCAACGATTTCATTCATGTAGCTCATTTGGTCGTGGTACAGAGCCACTAATTTCACTAACCATGCATGTTCTTCAGGAGAAACTTTTTCCGCTACGATTCCCGCTTTTTTCAATTGAGCAATCGCCATTTCAGCCACTTCTTCTAATGGAGTTTTCTTCACGTATGTGTTGTTAATCCATTCTAATTTCTTCGGATCGAAGGCTGCTGGTGATTTACCAAGACGTTTTTCGTCGAAGATTTCGATGAATTCTTCACGGCTGAAAATTTCGTGTTCACCTTGAGGAGACCATCCTAGAAGCGCGATAAAGTTGAACATCGCTTCTGGTAAGTACCCTAAGTCTTTATATTGTTCGATGAATTGTAGGATTGATTCATCACGCTTTGATAATTTCTTACCTGTTTCAGTGTTAATGATTAATGTCATATGTCCGAAACGTGGTGGTTCCCAACCGAATGCTTCGTAAATCATTAATTGTTTTGGAGTGTTGGCAATATGGTCATCTCCACGTAAAACGTGAGTGATTTCCATAAAGTGGTCATCCACTGCTACTGCGAAGTTGTATGTTGGCATTCCGTCACGTTTTAAGATAACGAAGTCTCCACCGACGCTTGTAGACTCGAATGAGATTTCGCCTTTAACGATATCGTCAAAAGCATACGTTCCAGTCTTTGGAACGCGGAAACGAACAACAGGAGTGCGTCCTTCTGCTTCAAAAGCGTCACGTTGCTCTTGTGTTAAGTGAGCGTGTTGCCCGCTGTAGTGAGGCATTTCGCCACGAGCACGTTGCGCTTCACGTTCTGCTTCCAATTCTTCCTCTGTCATATAGCATTTATACGCTTTGTCTTCAGCAATTAATTGCTCGATGAGTGGATTATAAATATGTTCACGTTCTGATTGACGGTAAGGACCGTATTTACCAGGTTTGTCTGGACCTTCATCCCAATCCATTCCAAGCCAAGTTAAGTTTTCTAATTGGCTTTCTTCTCCGTGTTCAAGATTTCTCTTGCGGTCAGTATCCTCGATACGGATGATGAACTCTCCACCATAATGTCTCGCGAATAAATAGTTAAATAGAGCTGTCCGGGCATTTCCGATGTGTAAGTGCCCTGTTGGACTTGGTGCATAACGTACACGCACTTTATCTGTCATTGTAAAACTTCCTTTCTTTTGTCATCCTTCTTATTGTAAAACTTTTCCATGGGGATTTCCATGATTAATTTACAACTCTTCTAAAATATATTTAAAATCTTTTTCTTCGAGCTTTTGAATGAGAATCACTCCGTCGCCCAAAGGAAGTAAGGTTGATTTTAATGTTGGGTCGCTTTGAACTAAATCAAGGAACATATTGAGACGGCGATGAATTTTACGCACACGTCTTGGGCGCTCCATCACGTCTTCTAAAATCGTCCCTCCTTGGAAAATATCATCAACCATTAGCACGCCACCCACTTCAAGCACGTCCATGCAATATGGAAAGAACTCGATGTATTTGGCTTTGGCGCTATCCATAAATAGGAAGTCGTATTTTCCTTGTTCCAGAGTTGGTAAAATATCTGCCGCATCGCCTTCCAGTTGTGTGATACGGTCGGCCAATCCTAGTCTTTCAAAGTTCGCTTTGGCACGGCTGTACATCAATTCGTAGCGGTCAATGGTCGTGACTTTCGCTTGTGGTGAAGCTGTTGCCATCAAACTCGCTGAGAATCCGACTGCTGTTCCAATCTCTAAAATATTTTTTGGTTGGTACAATCCAACAATAAAATCTAGAAATACCGCTGTTTCGTGAGGAATAATTGGAATCCCTAATTCATTGGCTGTATTTTCTAATTCACCCAAGTCCCCTGGAAATCGGCGTTGACTTGAACGCATGTACTCGACCAGTTCCGGTTTGACAACTGGTCTGTGCATCATTTCGTTTAACATAAATTCTCCTTTGATTAGAATCCGCCACCGCCGGATCCTCCACCACTACCACCGCTCGATCCGCCAGAGAATCCTCCGCCGAACCCGCCAGAGTTGCTACCTCCATTAACATAAGAGCTAGAACTGTTGTATGAGCTTGAGAAGGCACTATTAAAGTCCGCAATAGGATAGTAAATCGTTCCTGTTTGACTTGAATAGAACACACTGTCTGGTAGTTGGTCTGGTATTAATTTCTTCAACACTTTAATCACATGTTCCGCTACGCCTAAAGAAATGGCATAAACTAAGAAGTGATCCCACAGTTGAATACTTGGTAAATCTTCAATTCTCTTCATTGGAGAGAGGTCTTTCAGCATTTGTTTAAAGGCTTGCCATTGACGGTAACGGTACTCCCCTTCCAGCGTACGTCTCTTCGCTGCTGCTCCTCCTCCGATTAATGTCAGAGGAATTAAAATAAGAGCAAAGAAAAACGTAAGGGCAACCAATACTGGGTTCTTACTTAAAAGGCTCAACCCGAAAGTGGCTGCTACAAGTAGGAATACAAAACAACCTGCAAAATAGTTTCTCGCCTCTGGTTCTCCGTTTTTAAAAAGGTCCACACGATGTTTTTCTGCAGCCGTATCGACCGCATTCAACCAACTAGTGGCTGCATTATAATACGCTTTTGGATGATCTTCCGCGTATTCTTTAATATCCTTTAGGTAGATGGTATCATCTCCACCACCCACGTCTTCAAAGAGCAATTTCACTGCTAATTTCTCGTGACGAAGAAGTTTCGATACATCTCCAACGAGTTTAATTTCATGTGGTTGTGTTTCCGACAAGGTTAAAATCTTCTTGCGGACTAAATCCATAACCGTTGCACTTAAATCTTTCATCGTACTCTTGCCATAAATCGCTTTGTTCATAATAGCCGGAGTAATATCTTCAGGAATTTCAAAGAGATGATCCGGAACGTGAGGAACTTTTTGCAGTCTCTTACGGTTAGCAATAAAGCCTTTAACCCATGCAAAGATCAAGTTAACAAATAGCAGTATCCACCCGATATACACACCGATAGACCCTAGCGTCTTCATGCCTTCTTCTTGTTGCAGCAATTTTTCTTCTTGCGCCACAATCTCATCAAAGGCTTTTCGGTTCACTACATTGGTATTTCCTGGAGTCAATGTTTGCGGGAAAATCATATGCACTTCAACGAAATCCCCACTCTTATTAGAAGGAGCTGTGAAGGTCACAGACTTGTAATCATCGGCAATTTTTACATTCCCGTTTTGGCCAGCCCCATGTCCCCAAGCACGAAGCGTTTCTTTAGACGCATTTCCCGGAAGGTTCACCTTGACCGTGATGTTTTCTTGGTCGATTTCCCACTGTGTACCAACGACTTTACGGTTTAATTCCGCTGTGTCTTCGTAGTTTGTAATTAATTTTGGAATCGTATATTGGAAGGTAACGGTTCTTCTCGAATTCGAAAACGGTGTGAAGACTTTAAATTTTAATTTGTCCCCTTCATGAGTGAGCTGATAGGTACCACTCGTTCCCGTCGAATTTTGAGGCATTTCTACCGTTCCAGAACCCGTCTCCAAAAAGGCAGTTACATCCGTTGGTTCTCTAAACCCTGAGTAGTCTAAGTTATAGAACACTCCATTATAAGAACCATCTGCCTGGAACGTAATTTTTTCTTGAAACTGAACATCGCCGTTTTCTAAAATATTCACGGTGATATCGTATTTGTCTACTTTTAAGCTACGAGCATCGACACTCGAACTAAATCCAAAGAAGGCCACTAATCCTAATAAAAACGTAATGATGTAACGTATTTTTCGATTCATGTTTTCACCTCTAAACTGTCAAAAAAAGTGTGAAATCACTGCGGGATTGTCCACGAAGGAACTTCGCCATCATCTCACACTTGTTTGTACTCTCTTACATTACTGATCCAACAATATTTAATTTTTTCTTCAAATAGAATTTAGCCGCTAATGCTGCCGCTCCAATGAGTAAGTACCATTCGTAACTCATTACAAGATTGATGGCATTTGGAATGAAGGATTGGCTTGCTACGACTAAGAGTAACCAACCGACCATCGCCACTGTACTTACTACTAAGTAACGAATGTATCCACGTTGACCTTTTGGATTATCAAATTTAGGAGCATTTTTCGAAATAGCTAACATTACGAACGCTCCTGCGATGAAGTTGATGATTAATGTTAATAATCCCATTGGTTGTGAACCTGAGTCAGGATTTAGCATCAACATCACTCCTGTTACTAGAGCGAATAATCCGCCTACCAATAAACCACCATCTAAAGCGATTTGCCAATCTGGAGATTTTGCATCTGGATCTTTAGCAGGTCCTTCGACAATCGCATGCACGCGTTCTGTTACCGTTCCGAATAATTGACGTGCAGTCACCCCTGATTTTTGATGTTCGATGATTTGAGGAAGCATCACTGATAATTCTTTTTCGACTTGCGCTTCGTCAAAACCTGCTTCTTTCAATGCGCGTTCTAATTGATAGATATATTGTTCATTTTTACTTGTTAATTTTGCTTTTTGAGCGTCTACTGACACTACTTCTGGTACGTTTTGTTCTGACATACTACAATCCTCCGTTATCCTTACACATTAAATCTAAAGAGCATTACGTCGCCGTCTTGCACGACATATTCTTTACCTTCTTGACGAACTTTTCCGTTCTCTTTTGCAGCTGTCATACTACCGTATTCCAGTAGATCTGCATATGCAACCGTTTCGGCACGGATGAATCCACGCTCGAAGTCTGAGTGGATGATTCCCGCACATTGCGGAGCTTTCATGCCACGGCGGAATGTCCACGCACGTACTTCTTGTTCCCCAGCTGTAAAGTAAGTCGCCAATCCTAATAAGTGATACGCTTTTTGGATTAAGATGTCTAAGCCAGAAACTTCAATTCCCATTTCTTCTAGGAAGGCTTGTTTTTCTTCTTCCTCAAGTTCTGCCACTTCTTCTTCAATTTTCGCACAGATAACAACGACTTCTGCATCTTCTTTGGCAGCATAGTCTTCCACTAATTGCACGTATTGATTATGGCCGCCTTCCATCACATCATCTTCAGAGATGTTTGCGATGTACAGCATTGGTTTGGTTGTTAAAAGGAATAAGCCTTTCACGATTGGAAGTTCTTCGTCAGTGAATTCAATCGTACGCGCTAATTGTCCTTCTTCTAACACGGGTTTGATTTTTTCTAAGACAGCAAGTTCTGCCACCGCGTCTTTATCTTTTGTTTTGGCAATTTTTGCCACACGAGCGATCCGTTTGTCCACTGACTCAAGGTCGGCCAACACTAACTCTAGGTTAATCGTTTCGATGTCGGCGATTGGGTCTACTTTCCCAGCCACGTGTGTAATATTTTCGTCTTCAAAACAACGAACCACTTGGCAAATCGCATCTACTTGACGGATGTGGCTTAGGAATTTGTTTCCAAGACCTTCCCCACGGCTTGCCCCTTTAACGATACCCGCGATATCTGTAAATTCAAAGGTTGTCGGAACAGTTTTCTTAGGTTTTACTAATTCCGTTAATTTTTGTAAACGGTGGTCTGGTACTTCTACCACTCCGACGTTTGGGTCAATTGTCGCAAACGGATAGTTCGCCGCTTCGACCCCTGCTTTTGTAATTGCATTAAATAATGTTGACTTCCCAACGTTTGGTAAGCCGACGATTCCAGCTGTTAAGGCCATTTGTCACACTCTTTCTTTATTTGTTTTCTTCGGCCTCTACTACAGTGACCTTTTTCATCTTCTTCTCGAATTCCCGTCTTGGCATTAGGACCATTTGACCACAGTGATCACACTTGATACGAATGTCCATCCCCATACGGATGATTTCCCAGGAATTCGTCTGGCACGCATGCGGTTTTTTCATTTCCACATGATCGTGTAATTGATACGTTGTTCCTGCTTTCATAAAGACTCCTTTATTAATCGTCTAATTCGATTTCTAATACTTCTAAAATACGGGTTAAATCTTTTTGAGAAAGATACTCGATTTCGATTTTACCACGTTCTCCTTTTTCAACGATTTGCACGCTTGTTCCGAATTTATCCATTAAACGTTCTTCTGATTCAACAATATACATAGATTTTTTCGGTTTTTGGATTTTTTTCGTTGTTTTCTTAACAGGTTCATTGATGGATTGGACTAAACTTTCTAAGTCGCGTACCGTTAGATTTTCTTTCACGGCCTTTTTAGCCACAGCCCCAATTTTCGTTTGGTCTTTTAATCCAAGAAGCGTACGTGCATGACCTGCTGAAAGAGACCCATTTTGTACGAGTTCTTGTACTGCAGCTGGCAAGGTTAGTAATCGTAAGAAGTTCGCCACGTATGAACGGCTCTTTCCTACTCGACTCGCCACTTCTTCTTGTTTTAATTTCAATGAATCCATTAATGTACGATACGCCATCGCTTCATCTAAAGGCTTCAAGTTCTCGCGTTGTAAGTTTTCAACAACTGCGATTTGAATCATCGTTTCTTCTGAGTAGTCACGTACGATGGCTGGAATGGTTTCTTTCTCAGCTAATTTAGACGCACGCAAGCGACGTTCCCCAGCAACTAATTCATATCCTTTAATTTTAGACTTGCGAACGATAATCGGTTGGAAAACTCCATTTTGACGAATCGATTCCGCTAGTTCTGCTAAACCTTCCTCATCAAACTCTTTACGCGGTTGATAAGGATTTGGACGAATCTCTGAAACAGCAATCTGTTGAATTTGCTCAGTTTCTTGTACTTGTTCTAAGGCATCGAGGGTATCTAAGTCATTCATAAACAACGCGTCGATTCCACGTCCAAGGCCTTTTCCTTTTTGATTTTTACTCATGTGCCAACACTTCCTTTGCTAACTCCATGTATACTTCCGCTCCTCTAGAACGTGGGTCATAGTCCACAATCGCTTGCCCGTAACTTGGTGCTTCAGACAGACGGACGTTTCGAGGGATGATTGTTTTATAGACTTTCTCACGGAAATACTTAATCACATCCTCTTTGACTTCATTCCCCAAGTTCGTACGCGCATCGTACATCGTTAGGAGAACGCCCTCAATCTTCAACTGAGGGTTAAAGTGTTTGCGAACCATCGTGATGGTATTCATCAGTTGTGACAATCCTTCTAAAGCATAATATTCGCACTGCACAGGAATTAATACCGTATCACTAGCGGTAAAAGCATTCATCGTTAAATGACCTAGTGAAGGAGGACAGTCGATAAAGATATAATCGTAATCATCTTTGATTTTCTTCACAGCCTCTTTCAATCGTTGCTCACGACGTGGTTGACTCGTTAACTCGATTTCTGCACCTGCTAACTGAATCGTCGAAGGGGCAATCATCAAGTTTTCACGACTTGTCGGAACAATCACTTCCGCCATCGGTACTTGGTTGACTAAAACATCATATACATCTTGTTCGAGTTCCCCTTTTTGTACGCCAAGACCGCTCGTTGCGTTCCCTTGAGGATCACTATCAATAATTAATACTTTTTTGCCATTGACCGCCAACGCAGCCGCTAAACTGACGGTTGAAGTCGTCTTTCCAACTCCACCTTTCTGATTGGCAACGGATATTACACGTCCCATACTCTTCCTCCATGTTTCTTGTTCTAAAAAAGGGAGAATGCAAGCATTCTCCCTCTCGCATGTCTACAAAATGTTCTTCATTTCTCGCAATATTTTGTTCTTTTCTATTGTAACAAAAAAGTGCCTTTTTTTGTAGTCATACCGGTTTATTTTACGAAAAAAGCTCTGCCCTTACTGAGGCAAAGCTTTCTTTTGTTGTTCATTGAATTGTAAGTACGCAATCGTATATTCTTTGCGGGTTTGCTCGCCTTCATCGACAACTGTAATCTCCACATTTGTGATGAGATTTCCAGCGGCATCGGTCTTGATTTTCAACTCCACTTTCGACGTATCATTCGTCGCAATTCCTAGCACTGCCGTTAATGCCTTACGAATCGTTTCATCGTCTCCAGAATAAGATTTTTCATAACTTTGCCACCCCTTCGTCCAAGGAACGAGTTGATGGATTTCTTTTGTAAATTGAATCAGTTTTGCATACGGAAAAACAACTGTGTTTTGTAAACTGGAAGTCGCTGTAATGGTTTGTTCCCATTTATCTTGATAATAGCGAATAAAACCGATATTCGCATCGGCAATCACTTCGAGTTGATTCGTCACTTTCCCGGAAGTTTTATCGATTTTAGAACCGTATCCCGTGCCATCCTTCCAAGCGCTCGCACTGGCAATGGTTTGGGCAGAAGGAGTTTTCGTCCCTTCTTTATAGTCCGATTGCTTTACGGTAATATGATAATTCGAAATCGAGTCAGCAGAAGTGACTACTTGTTCTTGCACTGCTTCGGTTGATAAACTCTTCCCACAAGCCGTCAAAATGAATAGAAACGTTATAATCATTGTACTTTTAATCCATTTCATCATTCTACCTCCTCCTTTATCATCCGTTTCATTATAGCAAACTTCCTCTTAAAATTCCTATAATACAAAACATCTTCAACATAAAAATCTCTACAAAATAAGCTGGGCACAAGGCCCAGCTTACACAGTTTGCGTGGCAACGTCCTACCCTCGCAGGGAGAAACCC
>CAUPXN010000022.1:0-17244 GCA_963515505.1 uncultured Streptococcus sp. | reverse complement strand
CTTGTACTATAACTTCAACAAACCAGCAAACAAAATGTTGGCTCCACGTGTGCCAGCTCAATCTGGTAACCGTTTAGGAACAGTTCACCCACCACGTACATTCAAAAATGTGGAATACCTCATTGCGAACTTACGTGCAGGTAACGTGGATTACTTCCGTACAATCGTTCCAAACACTCCACCAGAAATCATCAACGTACACAACTACCAAGCAATGTACTATCCTGATGGTTCTTATGCTGGAATCAACGAAATCGTATTCGACTTCAAACCATGGTTAGATTGGTACTTACAAACAACTGGCCAACGTTTAGTAAGCGCAAATGGCGCAGCTCCTGTAGCTGACGCAACAAGTGGCGCTTCAAACAGCGGACACTCAGCTCCAGCTCCTGCAGCAGATGCTACAAGTGGTGCTTCAGATAGCGGACATTCAGCTCCAGCTCAAGCACAAGCAGTAGATGCTACAAGCGGTGCTTCAGAACACTAAAATTAAAAGCGAGAAAGCTAGGCGAATTTTTGCCTAGCTTTTTTGTGTTTTTTATAGACAAAATAGACCTTTGTTCACGCCTCAGAAACAACTGGAAACTGTTTTCTTAAAATTAACAAAAATGTAATGTTCCTAGTATCCAAGTGTAGTGGTTTTGAGCTATAATAAATAGGAGTTTAAGGAATGGAGAAAAACAGTGGGGACTATGAATTATCAAACAACACCTTCTCAAGCGCCGACGCACCCACATCCTCCCAAGCAAAAAGAGAAAAAACGGAGTGCGGCATTCGATGGCTTGAAAGGTTTTTTTATACTAGCAATTATTACATATTATTATTTCCAACATTTATTACCGGGCGGATTTTTAGCCGTTAATGGATTTTTAGTGGTCGGAGGCTACTTGACGTTCCGGAATAATATCAAAACATTCGCGGAAGATTATAAAGAGCGTTTCCCAGTGAGAAACTTGAAGAGAATGTTCTTCCCGATGCTCTTTATGATTGTCGTGACGGTCGCGTTTTTATTCGTGGCGGCACCGCAATTACTTTCTAATATCCGAGGCATGGCGCTTTCGGCATTATTCTTCGTGAATAATGATTATCAAATTTTCTCTCAACAATCATACTTCGTGCAATCGGCGAATCCGAGTCCATTTGTGCATCTCTGGTATGTATCCCTTTATGTACAATTATTAATCGTGGGGTATTTGCTTCGAAAACTGATGAAGAAATTGAACTTCCTCAGAATGCAGGAGTTCGCGTTACTCGCATTCTTGACGCTTGCGTCTGCAGCGGGTATGGCGGCACTCTATTGGTTTGAACAAGATCCGTCTCATGTGTACTACTTAGTATCAACGCGTCTATTCTCGTTCACATTTGGAGCGCTCTTGAGTTACATTCATGAAGGGAAATTACTACTTTCTGAGCGCGAGACAGGTTCTGTTGTTCCAAACGCATTGAGCCTCCTCTGTTTAGGAGCTTTAGGCTGGATGTTTACGACTTTCAACGGAACACAAGCGGAAGTGTATTACATGATGATGTTTATCTCATCGTTTGTGATGATGCTTCTTCTCTCTTGTACGATTCGTGAAGGAGTTGGAGTTCATTACCTCTTCAGCTTTAAAGGGTTTACGTTCTTTGGAAAGAGAAGTTTCTCATACTACTTATGGTTCTATCCGATTCATTTAATCGCGCCAACGTTCTTACGTGAGATTAATGAACAATGGTTATCAGTAGGAATTCAATTTGCATTAATTTTCGTAATGGCGGAAATCACGTATCAACTCTTTGAGCGAGACCGCTTCGTTCTTCCGATTGGGCAAGCGCATAGTCCGTATAATTTAACGGCTTATGGTAAATCGAACCTTCCAAAAGGCATGAAGCAATTTGGACTCGTGTTCTCACTCATGTATGTCATCTGTATCGGGCTTGCAGGTCTTGGATTTGCACAAGAAAAGAATCAAAACTCAGCTGTACAAGAGGTTGAAGAGAAGATTCGTCAAAACCAAGCGCTCTTACAAGAGACGACGGCCGAACCGACAACAGAAGGCACGACGACGATTAGTAATGAAGCGAAAGCCAATACGGAACAGCAAGTGAAGCAAACGCCGATTACGTTTGTCGGAGACTCAGTCTTATTAGCCTCTGCGAACAAACTGCGCGAAGTCTTCCCGAACGCCTATGTGGACGGTGAAGTAGGACGTCAGTTGTATTACAGTACGCCAATCGTTCAGAAGCTTGCACAACAAGGTCGACTTTCTCAAACCGTGGTATTTGTCCTCGGTTCAAACGGGGCCTTTGCGGCTTCTCAAATCGATTCTCTGATTCAAGCGGCAGGTAACCGTGAAATCTTCTTAGTCACAGCCGGATATGAAATTAAATGGGCCAAAGAAGTAAATGAGCTGTTAAAAGCAGCTGCAGAACGTTATCCAAATGTTCATTTAATCGACTGGGGAACTTACGCCAAAGGACACACAAAACAATGGCTCTTTGAAGACGAAATCCATCCAAACGATACAGGGGCAGCAGAATTAGCGAACCTCATCTTACAAGAAATGGTGAAATTAAAATTACAATAATCGTTGAGACGACTCGATTTTGAGTCGTCTTTTTTATTTTCTAGAAAATATTTTTGAAAACGCTATTGACATTTGAGTGTACTAAGCGCATAATACAGTTAAAGATAAGTGTATTAACCGGTTAATACACTGATTGGGAATCAAAGAAAGGAGTTACTAATGATCGTATTTGATAAAAGAAGTCCGGTCTACGAGCAAATTATCGCCTATTTCAAAGCGGAAATTGCCTCTCACAGAATGGAAGCAGGCCAAGAGATGCCGAGTCGGCGTGAATTTGCGCAAACCATGCAAGTGAATCCTAATACGGTCCAACGTGCCTTTCATGAATTGGAGGTCATGGGGTTGATTACGACTGGAAATAATGTCATGAGTCGTGTGACAGAAGATGTAGAACGGATTGAGCAACTAAAAGATGAAATGTTAGATGAGGCGATTGGAAGCTTTACAGAAGCGATTAAGCCTCTCAACTTAACTGCAGAAGATGTTATCGAACATCTCAAAAAACAATTGTAAGGAAGGAGCGGTACTATGTTAACTGTTCAAAACTTAAGTAAGAGATTTGGAAAGAAACAAGTGTTGAATGACATCTCATTTAACGCGAAAAAAGGGGAAGTGACGGCTCTTATTGGTGTCAACGGAATTGGGAAAACAACGATTATGAACTGCATTGCAGGACTACTGCCATTTGATAAAGGGAAAGTTGTTATCGATGATATGCCAGCGCGTAAAGTGTTTGCGGAAAAGGTGAGCTACATTACAGATAGCTCGATTATTTCTCCAGACCAAACAGTGGACGAAGCAATTGATTTTATGCGCACGTTCTATCCAAACTGGAATCGTCAAAAGGAAAGACATTTATTAAACTTCTTCCATTTGAATTTAAAAGATGAAGTACGATCACTCTCGAAAGGGAATGTTGCTAAACTGAACTTGCTTCTCGGGATGGGGCTGGACACAGACTACATCTTGATGGACGAACCATTTTCAGGAATCGACGTGTTTACCCGTGAAGAAATCGCGCGTGTGTTTACAAGCGACCTACTTGATGGACGTGGTGTATTGATTACAACGCATGAAATTAATGATATTGAGTATATCGTTGATAAAGCAGTGCTCTTAAACGATGGACGCGTAGTGAAGGAATTCTATCCAGAACAAGTGCGTGAAGAAGAGGGCAAATCAATTGTCGATGTAATGAGGGAGGTATACTTACCATGAAGAAAGTCATCAATTTAACGCTTTATAATATCGGCCAGGCGAAAGGATTCATCCTCGTGGTGGCCTTGCTTCAAATCTTATTGCAACTAGGGTTGAAGGTGAAAACACTGGCAACGACTGGTTTATTAACCAAACAAACACTCATTGTGAGTCCTGATGTCGTGAAAAAAGTCGTGCTAGACGAACTCTCAATCGGGCTTCCAGTGTTCTTTGCGGGGACAGCGATTTTGGTCTACGCAGCAGTGATTTGGTCGAGAGAATGGAGCAGCAAAGGCTCATTTATTTACCGTCTACTCATGCTTCCAGGATCCCGTTTTGGAATCTACTGGGCTAAATTATTAACGATGCTTGTGATTACGTTCTTCTTACAAGCCGTTCAAGTGGTTGGGGTGTTCTTAAACTACTACCTCACAAGCTTATTTATTCCAGAGTTTGCGCAATACCATATCACACCGTGGTCTCTCGTGACAAATTCAATCGCAATGCCGCTTCTAGTGCCACAATATGCGGTGCAGTTCCTTCTCATTTTAACAATGGGGGTAGCGCTCATCGTAACGGTCTTCCAACTCGCCATCCTTGTCTTTGGGGTTGAGAAGAAGGGCTATGTACGAAAGGTGACTTCGGTCGTTCTCTACATTTTAGTCGTCGTAGTTTTATTCACGCTGATTATGCGTACGCAATTTGTGGTTCGTTTAATTGGAAATGAAGTGATGGTCTTTTTAATCGGTAGCATGCTCATTTGGATTGTTCTAAATATGTTACTCAGCGATTATTTATTAAATCATAAGGTTAGTGTGTAAGGAGGGGTTATCATGAAATCAAGTAAATTTGCAACAGCAGTATTTGCCCTTAGTGGACTTGTGTTTCTAGCAACAGCTGGTCACGCAGCGTATCAAGAAGTGAAGCCTGCTCCGGTATCGATTCAATTAACCGATGAAGAGAAAAAATTAGTCGATGGAGCAACGTTTGAAATGTCGTATTCCACAGATGATTTGACGTCGTCCAAGGGAGCAGAGTATGCACTTCTGGATGGGAATGTAAAACGTGTTGGATTTTCCGAGAATGCCTACAACTTCCAAACGAAAAAGAAATTGGCAGACTTTTCTTTTACAGAACGTCCGAATTATGACAATCTGGTGGCGTTTAAAGGGTATGACCTTCTATACGGATTGAGTTATAACTTTGAAAGTACAACAGATCCAAAAGTGAATTTTAGTATCATTAACAAAGAGACGAAGAAGGTCACAACTGTTTCGGTTCCGATTACGAAAGAAGTACGCGGGGACAAAAATCCTTTTATACCGGAGATCACATTCTATAGAAAAGGCAATACCGTGTATGGAGTGGTTCCGATGCCTGAGCATGAAAATAGAGGCTCGAAAGCACCAACCTATTTCTTAGTAACATTCTCTGTGAACTTAGAAACGGGAGCCACAACTCCGGTAAAACGCGTGAATTTACCAGAGAAGTTCGCTTCGATTGCATGGGGAGAAGCCAAGAGCTCTCGCGTGTATGACCCGCAAGTGCTACTCTTCAAGAGTTTGTATTCAAGAGATGAAAAATTCCGCTTAATGACTTTTGATGCTGAGACGGAGAAGTTTACAGAAATCACACCTGAACAGGGCATGAGTGCGGTACAATCGATTCTATACACAGTGGGAGACAAAGCCTATATTGCGATGGCAGAAGAGGTGCCTACATTCACTGGTTCAGATACGTATGTGAAGGCCAGTGAGCGCAAAAATAACGAGACAAAATACTATGTGCTTAATGCAGGTTCTAAGAAACTAGAAGAAGCCTTTACAACAGAAACAGATGTCTATGCACCACAAGTGTACTTAAATAAAGGGAATCTTGTGATGATCACACTTGTCGATGGTAAACCAACGCTACGTGTGCAATCGATGAAAACAAAAGAGGTACTTCTTTCTAAACCGATTGATGTAACTGATGATGTGTTCTTTATCGATACCCGTATGTACGGCATGATGCATATGAAATAAAAAATAGTACAAAAAAGCGTTCTACCACGTTGGTAGGACGCTTTTTAAGATTCTTGTTTTTCTTCTTTTAGATGTGGATTTGGAAGGATGTGGTTGACTCCGATGGCGATAACTGCACCAATCAATGTATCGAGAATTCGTTGAATCGCATAGGCGGTATTTTGTCCAGCTTCGATGTTAAAGAAAATAACGAGGAAGGTTGAACAAGAGTTAATCACACCTGTCTTATTGAATCGATTGCAGAATAAAATGATTAGGATGATGCCAATGGGAGCCAGTAGTAAATCTGTATACTCTGGGAACGGCAGAATCGATCTTACATAGAATAAAAGTATCGCGATGACCCCGCCAGTGGTATTTCCGATAAAACGGGAGAAGGCGAATTTGAATGTTTGCTGATGGTCGATGCGCAAACTGAAAATAGCAGACAAGGCTGCTAGCATCGGTGAACCACGATGTAAGATTCTAAAGAGAACCACGCAAATAAACACAGACACGGCTGTTTTAAAAGTACGAAGTCCGATATGGAATGGATTATTTGACGATTGTGGCACGCTCTCACCTCTGCTTTTTTTAGATATCGCTATTATAATATATGTGTTTAAAAAATGGTAGAGTTATTGAATAATGCACCTAATAGGTGTATAATGTGTTCAAGAGGTGATGAAGATGCATGAAGCGTTTGTATTGATTGTGGTGAATGCTGTTAAGGAACGTTATGTCTCGGAAAAAGCATTTTACACAGAAGAATTAGGAATTAGCGGGCAAAGTTGGACAAGATGGAAGAACGGTGAAAGAGGCTTAAAGGCGGAAAATCTGCAAAAAATCGCGCGACTCTTTACGGACTATGAATGGATGCTAGTCAATAAAATTGCACGGAATGCAGAGGTGCTTCCAGAAGTAGCTTCAGATCCTGTTGCAGAGTATTTGCGCTTGAAGGTCGAAATTGCCAGCCGTTGGATTCGCCAAGACAATGTACGTGTAGACTGGAAGACGGCTGCTGTAAGTAAAGGCAAATTCAAGGAAAACGTAACAATTTTACGAGTGGCGACGACTTATGGTCACTGGAGTTATCAAGATATTATCGAGATACGAGTGGTCGGAATCACACATAAACAAATCGGAACGAAGAAACAGGCACTTCTTGAATGGATGCATGATGAAAAAGCACAACAAAAGTATTTGGAATATAGCAAAAATGCGTTTGTTCCAGAATCTACTTTAGAGGAATAGAAGTTTGCAAAATGAATGCGATACTCTCTTTGGAAACAAGGGGGTATCCATTTTTTTATAGGCCATTTTATGATAAAATTGAAAAGATAAAGAAAGTGGTGAAACTGTGGCGAAAAGAAAGAAAAGAAAAAATAAATTCGTCTTTCATCTTGTCGAGTGGTTCAAGTCATTATCGAAATTGACGGGACTTCTCATCGTAGCTGTAGCAAGCGTTCTTTTGGCCGGAACCATCACATGGTTATCTGAACATAAATCCGAGCCACAGGAAATACACGTGACACAAGATGAATTTTTAAAAGTACTCATTCCAGCGGCGCAACAAGCGTATAAAGACTACGGCGTGTTGCCAAGTGTGAGTTTAGCGCAAGCGATTCTTGAATCGAACTGGGGAGAGAGTTTATTAGCAAGTAAATATTATAATTTATACGGCGTGAAAGGGTCGGCGGCTGAGCCAAACGTCGTCCTAGAAACAGCAGAATTCGTGAACAACACATGGATTACGATTAATGGACGATTCCGCGTGTATGAAAGTTGGGCGGAATCGGTTGAAGCGCATGCTAAGTTATTAGCGTATGGCGTGGATTGGGACCCAACACTCTATCACAAGGTGCTTGGGGCTAGAAACTACAAACAAGCCGCACAAGCCTTGCAAGATGCAGGTTATGCGACCGATCCAACTTATGCGCAAAAGCTTATTCAAATGATTGAAGAGCATGAATTATATAAATACGATCAATTACCAACAGAAGAAACAACCGTGTCCGTACGAAAAAGTTCGTAACGTTCAAACGGATCAGTAAAGGAGAGGATATTAATGAGTCAGTTATTACCAGGAGCCATCATCGGAATTATCGGTGGAGATGAGCAAGTTGCATCCATCGCTCGCGAAGCAAGAAAAATGGGGTACGTTGTGTACTGCTATCACCAATCGAACGAGGCGGCTATTTCGATGGCTGAATATGAAATCGTATCTTCTTACAAAGACCGTGAGGCGTTATTAGATTTCGCAGAAAAAGTTGACACGGTTTTATTATTAACAAACTTAGTACCAGTAGATGTGCTTTACGAGATCAGCAGTAAAACTCGTTATTATCAATCGTTTGAACTAGCAGAGATTTCGCAAAATCGCACGGTTGAAAAATTATTCTTAGATACGCATGCGATTAACCTTGCACCATATAGCTTAGTGACAACGGTCGGCGAATTACCATCGATTGTACAAAGCATCGGCCTTCCAGCATACTTAGAAAGCAATCTTGTAAAAAATCGAGTAGAAGAAAAGTTAGAACTCTACGATGAAGATTTCGAAGAGCGCGTACTTGAAAAGCTTGAAGAAGGACCATGTATGTTAACCGCCTTCGTTCCAGCGCAACGTCATTTTACCGTGACAGTCGTGCGTGACTACGAAGACCGCGTGACGGTACTTCCAATTTCAGAAGATGTATATATCACTGGAAAATTAAAATACAGCATCGTCTCTCGTCGCCTAAATCCAGAATGGGTGCAAGAATTGAAACGCATTGCTTTCAAGGTGATGGATAACTTATCTGGAACAACCATTTTATCGATTCAAGTGAAGATGGGAAATAATGGCATTTTCTATGTGGACGGGATTAACCAATTACCATTCGTGCAGCAACAATTCAGCAGCGCCTTCTTAGGTCATAGCATGTCTGAAATTCTTGTACGTGTGGCAACAGGATTACCAATTGAATACAAAGAAATCAAAGAAGAAATGATCATCGTGCCAATTTACGAATCGATGATGGAAAAAGCAAGTTTATTAACGTTATTGAAACCACAATGGGACTTCGAGTTCTTCCAATTAACATCAAAACGCCCAACTGACGTGCTTGGTGTCATTCGACTTCGCGGAGCTTCAAGTGTGGAATTACTCAAAGAAATTGAAGTAACAGATTTATTTTTCAACGTTCAATAACCTTTATGAAAGGACAGAGTTGTGAAAAATTCGAGTGAATTAATTAAGGGAATGAACCCTCGCCAAAAAGAAGCGGTCATGCATACGCAAGGCCCCCTTTTAGTCATGGCTGGTGCAGGTAGTGGAAAGACACGTGTGTTAACCCACCGCATGGCCTATATTTTGGCAGAAGAAGCGGTACAACCGTGGAATATTTTAGCGATTACGTTTACGAATAAAGCCGCCAATGAGATGAAAGAGCGTGTGGCGGCGCTTGTCGGAGAACAGGCACAAGATATGTGGGTATCGACCTTCCACTCGATGTGCGTGCGTATCCTTCGCCGCGACTGTGAGCGTATCGGTTTAGCTAAGTCGTTTACGATTATCGATTCAGGAGACCAGCTCTCTGCGATGAAACGAATCATGCAAAAGTTGAACATTGACACAGATCACTACGAGCCGCGTGGAGCTTTAGCAACTATCAGCAATGCAAAAAATAATTTCGAAGATGCGGAGACATTTGCGAAGAACCATTTGGACTACGTGAGCCAAATTTATGCGAAATGTTATAAAGAATATCAAGCAGAAATGCGCAAAAATATGACGGTAGACTTCGATGACTTAATCATGTTGACCGTTAAATTATTCCAAGAACATCAAGATGTGTTGGATTATTACCAACAAAAATTCCACTATATCCACGTGGATGAGTATCAAGATACCAACCATGCGCAATACTTATTGGTGAAACTTCTTGCAGATAAATTCAAAAACATCTGCGTGGTAGGGGATGCCGACCAAAGTATTTACGGATGGCGTGGAGCTGATATGGAAAATATCTTGTCATTTGAACAAGATTATCCGGATGCCAAAGTGGTCCTCCTCGAACAAAATTACCGTTCGACAAAGACCATCTTAAAAGCAGCCAACCAAGTGATTGAAAACAATGTGAATCGTAAGCCAAAAGAGTTGTGGACAGACAATGAAGCGGGTGAAAAAATCACGTATTACTGCGGACAGTCTGGATATGACGAATCTCGTTATGTGATTAGCACGATTCAAAAAATGGTGAACTTTGACGGGTATGACTACAGCGATTTTGCGGTTCTCTACAGAAGTAATGCGCAGTCACGTACCCTCGAAGAAGATTTACTAAAGGCGAATATGCCATTCAAGATGGTCGGAGGCCAACGCTTCTATGAGCGCATGGAAATTAAAGACCTTCTTGCATATTTACGACTCTTAGTGAATCCAACGGACGATTTTAGTTTCAGACGCGTGGTGAATGCACCAAAACGCGGGATTGGAGATAAGAGTATTGAGAAACTTGCTCTCTTTGCCGAAATGCATAGCTTCTCCCTTTTAGAAGCAGCTGGAAGTCCATTAAACGGTATTTCTGGGAAAGCAGGGAAAGGCTTAGCCGATTTTGCACAACTCATCGCTGATTTAACGAAGATGCAAGAGTTTGTGACGTTAACGGAACTGATTGAAGAAGTGATGACTAAATCAGGGTATATTACAGCCCTTGAACAAGCTCGTACCATGGAAGCCGATGCGCGTATCGATAACATGCGCGAGTTTCTATCGGTAGCCAAAGAGTTCGAGGACCAAAGACTCGATAGAGAAGCTGAAGAATCACCGCTCGTCCAATTCTTAACGGACTTGTCACTGGTGACAGATATGGAAAGTGAAGAAGAGACGAGTGCTTCTCAAATCACATTGATGACCTTGCATGCGGCAAAAGGGCTTGAATTTCCTGTTGTTTTCCTTGTTGGAATGGAAGATGGGATTTTCCCGTCAGGACGCTCACTGCAAGATGATGGCGAAGAAGAGGAACGTCGCTTGGCGTATGTAGGGATTACTCGTGCCGAGAAGAAACTCTTTATGACTCGTGCGTATTCACGACTTCTTTACGGGAAGACACAAAACTATCGTGAGTCACGATTCATGCAAGAAATTGATGACAGTTTATTAGAAAAAGAAGGCGTAACGGTGAGTGATTCGTATTACTCAAGTAGCTTCTATACGAATGATTCGAAATCTTTTTATGGAACGCGTAGCCAAACGTCGTCTTATGGAGCACGTAGCAACTCTCAGTCTACGACATCAACAGGTGGCGGAGGACTATTTGACCGCTATCGAACAAATGGCCAATCGTCTACTGGCGGAGGTTATTTACAAAAGAAACAAACGACACCAGCGCGTATTCAACGTGCAGATAAGCCGCAAGCAAGTTCATCTTCAACAGATGGATGGACTGTAGGTATGAAAGTGTCGCATAAAAAATGGGGAACAGGAACCGTTGTCCGCATTACTGGTGAAGGGGACCGTCAAGAGTTAGATGTGGCCTTTGCAGGAATGGGGATTAAACGACTCCTTGCAAGTTTTGCCCCAATCGAAAAAATCGAAGAATAGAGGATGAAGATGAGTACAACGATTCAACAGAGAATTGAAGAGCTAAAAGAACAATTAAATCGTTGGAGTCATGAGTATTATGTGGAAGATAAGCCAACTGCAACCGATGCGGAGTATGACAAGGCTTATCATGAACTAGTGGAGCTTGAAGTTGAACATCCGGAATTCGTGACGCCTGATTCGCCTACGCAGCGTGTGGGTGGAGAAGTGCTCGACCAGTTCCAGAAGGTGACGCACACGAATCCAATGCTCAGCCTTTCAAATGCTTTCTCAAAAGAAGACTTGGAAGAATTCGATGCGCGTCTTCGTAAATTAACGAACCGTGCGATTGAATATGTGTGTGAATTGAAAATCGATGGGCTCTCAATAGCGTTGACGTATCAAGATGGACAGCTTGTACTCGGAGCGACTCGTGGTGACGGAACGACTGGGGAAGACGTAACAGGAAATGTTCGCACGATTAAATCGGTGCCACTTTCTCTCAAAGAACCTTGGAACATCGAAGTGCGCGGGGAATGTTATATGCCGAAAAAAGCATTCGTAGCATTAAACCAGTCGCGTGAAGAAGAAGGACTTGAAGTCTTTGCCAACCCAAGAAATGCGGCGGCAGGAAGTCTCAGACAGCTCGATCCAAAAATTGCGGCAAAGAGAAACTTATCCGTATTTCTTTACAACAGTCCAAGTGTGGAAGAGCTGAATGTTTCAACCCAAGAAGAGCTATTAGAGAAAATGGCAGAGATTGGCTTTGTGACTAATCCTGAACGCTTAAAATGCCAAACGATTGATGAAGTATGGAATTACATCGAGACGATTGCAGCGAAGCGTCCAGATTTACCATACGAAATTGACGGTATGGTGATTAAGGTGAATGACTTTGCCGCTCAAGAAGAAATCGGCTTTACCGTGAAAGCGCCACGCTGGGCGATTGCGTATAAATTCCCGGCAGAAGAAGCACAAACGGCTGTCCGCGATATCGAGTGGACGGTTGGACGTACAGGGGTGGTGACACCGACTGCGGTGATGGATCCCGTTCAACTAGCAGGAACGACAGTACGCCGTGCGAGCTTGCATAATATCGACTTGATTAAAGAACGCGACATCCGTCTAGAAGACACGGTTGTGATTCATAAGGCAGGAGACATTATTCCAGAAGTCACACGCGTGATTTTAGAGAAACGTCCTGCAACAAGTCAGCCGTACGAGTTTCCAACGACTTGTCCGGTCTGTCATGAAAAATTAGAACATTTGGAAGAAGAGGTGGCGATTCGTTGCTTGAATCCAAAATGTCCTGCTCAATTGACAGAAGGGTTGAGCCACTTCGTTTCACGAAATGCGATGAATATGAGTGGAATTGGGCCACGTGTCATCAAGCAACTCTTTGAAGAAGGACTTGTTCTCGATGTGGCAGATTTATATCAGTTAACACTAGACCAGCTATTAGCGTTAGATAAAATTCAACAAAAGAGTGCAGAAAACATTCTTGAAGCAATTGAGAAGAGTAAAGAAAACTCACTGGAACGCCTCCTTACAGGACTGGGGATTCGTCATGTTGGAACGAAGGCGGCTAAAGAATTGGCGCAACATTTTAAAACGATGACAGCTTTGAAAGAAGCGAGCATTGAACAATTGTTGGAAATTGATGGTTTAGGTGATATTATTGCTTATAGTGTAAAAACTTATTTTGAACAACCATCTGTTCAAGAATTAATTCAAGAATTGCAAGATAGAGGCGTCAATATGACCTATCTTGGAGTGACAAAAGACGATTCTATCGCTTCAGGACACGTCCTAAGTGGTAAGACCGTCGTGTTAACAGGGACTTTAGAACAATTAACAAGACAAGATGCAAAAGAAAAACTCGAATCGCTTGGAGCGAAGGTGACCGGATCTGTTTCGAAGAAGACGGATGTGGTGATTGCGGGGCATTCTGCTGGAAGTAAATTAACGAAGGCAAATGACCTAGGAATCAAAGTGTGGAGCGAGCAACAATTTCTCGATTCTCTTGCATAGAAAGGACATTACATGAAAAAAACATTACGGTTGGGATTGCTTGGTTTAGCAAGTGTTGTATCGTTAGCTGCCTGTGCAGATGTGACAAGATCGAATCAATCAAATACCAATACGAATAAAGATGCAAATGCAAAAGTAGTTCAATCAACAACAAATCAATTGTCGAATAATTTTTATCGCGCGCTCATTACAAATGGAAAGTATGAAGTGAGCCAAAACCGTGGAGCGACTTTAAGCTTAAACACAGGATTTAACTTAAAGAACTTTGAAACAGGATTGATTGACCTTTCAAGAAGCGTGTTCCCAACGAACCAATACTTCTTTAGAGAAGGCCAAATCATCGATGCGGAAACAACGGCTAAATGGATTGCGCGTAAGAGTGATAAAAATCCAGATGGGTTAAACCCGGCTGATAATGGAGATACGTCTCCTACAGGCCGTGAGCCAATGTACTTAGCGCAAATACTTGAGCAAGACTACATGATTCAAACGGAAAACAACTTTGAGTTAGGTGGAATTAGCATCGGGATTGCGATGAACAGTGTGGATTACTACACGAACGATGGAAAAGATGCTGAAACTGAGATTTCAGATGAAGTGTTGATTGCCAAAGCAAAAGAAATTGCCAATACGATTTTAACGCGTTTACGTCAAAATGATGCGCTAAAAGCTGTACCTATCGTCTTTGGAGTGTTCCGTCAAACGTCTAAAGATGATATTGGCGGAGGGGTATATCTTCTTGAAGCCACTTCAGTAGAGGGAACAGAAATTACAAACTGGTCAAACGTGAACCAAAAAGTAGTTGTGCTTCCATTAGTAAACGAATCTGCGACAGAGGAGTCTACTGCATTTGAAAACTTCAGAACAGAAGTCCAAAACTTCTTCCCGAACTTATCAGGGGTAACGGCTCGCGTGATGTATCAAGATAACGTTGCGAAGAAAATGGTCGTGAATATCATGACGCAATTCTATGGAGAGTCTGAAATTATCGGTCTAGCACAGCACGTCACAGATGTTGCGAATAAATACTTACCGAAAACAACGCCAGTCGAAGTTCGCATTAGTTCGATTAATGGAGTGGAGGCATTCTTATTACAAGATATGTCACAAGGCGTCTTCACATACCATATCTTTGATTAACATTGACGGAGGCCCAAGTGCCTTTTAAAATAGAAAAGTATTGATTTTGAAAGCGAGGAAAAAACATGGCCATTGAGGAAAAAGAAGTTAGACACGTTGCCAAACTTGCAAAGCTAACTTTTGCCGACAATGAAATCCTTCATTTTACAGAACAAATGAGCGATATCATTGATATGGTGGAACAATTAAATGAAGTAGATACAACGGGTGTGCCTGTCACAACTCACGGATATCCATTAGTAAATGTGATGCGTGAAGATATTGCTGAAAAAGGAACAGACCGCGACTTGTTAATGCGTAATGTGAAAACAAGCGAAGATGGATTTATTCAAGTGCCTGCAATTATGGGTGAAAACGAGGAGGGTGAAGCATGAGTATTATCGAAAACAAAACATTAGTTGAGCTTCACGAAGGTCTTCGTAATAAAGAATTCACGTCTGTTGAATTAACAAAAGAAACATTCGAACGTATCCACACTTTAGAACCTAAAGTAGAAGCGTTCGTGACATTAAATGAAGAAGAAGCGTTAAAACAAGCGGCCGCTGCTGACGAAAAGGGCTACGGCGAAGAAGCTTCTCTTCAAGGTCTTCCAATCGGAATTAAAGACAATATCGTGACTCGCGACCTTTTAACAACTGCTTCAAGCCGTATGTTAGAAGACTTCAACCCAATTTACGACGCGCACGTAATGGAATTATTAAAAGCTGAAGGCGCGGTAAACGTTGGTAAATTAAACATGGACGAATTTGCCATGGGTGGGTCAACAGAAACTTCTTACTTCAAGAAAACAAAAAATCCGTGGGACTTAACAAAAGTGCCTGGTGGATCTTCAGGTGGTTCTGCAGCAGCAGTTGCTTCTGGCGAAGTACTCGCGTCTCTAGGTTCTGATACGGGTGGTTCTATCCGCCAACCTGCAAGTTTCACAGGGATTGTTGGGATGAAACCAACATATGGTCGTATTTCTCGTTACGGTTTGATTGCCTTTGCGTCAAGCTTAGACCAAATCGGACCATTTACACGTACCGTTCAAGATAACGCCTTAGTATTAAGCGCGATTTCTGGATATGACCACCGCGATTCAACAAGTGTGCCACAAGAAGTTCCTGCTTACCATAAAGGATTAACAGGCGACATTAAAGGCATGCGTATCGCGTTACCAAAAGAATATTTTGCAGAAGGTGTGGACGCACAGGTTCAAGCAGCTGTATTAAAAGCGGCTGACCAATACCGCGAAATGGGTGCCATCGTAGAAGAAGTGAGCCTGCCTCACTCTAAATACGGTATTCCAGCGTACTATATCATCGCTTCATCTGAAGCTTCTTCGAACTTACAACGTTTCGACGGAATCCGTTACGGTCACCGTTCAACAGAAGCAGAAACATTAGAAGATTTATACGTGAAGAGCCGTTCTGAAGGGTTCGGAATGGAAGTAAAACGTCGTATCATGCTTGGAACATTCAGCTTAAGTTCTGGTTACTACGATGCTTACTTCAAGAAAGCTGGTCAAGTACGTACTTTAATCAAACAAGACTTTGCAAAAGTATTTGAAAACTATGATTTAATCTTAGGACCTGTAACAACTTCTGCAGCATTCGGATTAGGCGCACACAGCGACGACCCAATCGCAATGTACATGGCGGACTTATTAACAGTTCCTGTAAACTTAGCTGGCTTACCAGCAATCTCAGTTCCTGCTGGCTTCACTAACGAAGGGCTACCAGTCGGAATTCAATTAATCGGAAATTACTTCCAAGAAAAAACAATTTACCAAGCAGCGTATGCATTTGAACAAGCAAATGATTACTACTTACGCCGCCCACAATTATAAGGAGGAACAATGACATGAACTTTGAAACAATTATTGGTTTAGAGTGCCACGTTGAATTAAAAACTGATTCAAAAATGTTCTCTCCATCACCAGCGCATTTCGGTGCGGAACCAAATACAAATACAAACGTGATCGACTGGGGCTATCCAGGGGTACTTCCTGTCGTGAATAAACGCGCGTTAGAATTCGGGATGCGTGCAGCTCTTGCGTTGAACTGTACCATTTCACAAGATACAAAATTCGACCGTAAAAACTATTTCTACCCTGATAATCCAAAAGCATACCAAATCTCTCAATTCGATTACCCAATCGGTCATGATGGCTGGATTGATATCGAAGTAGAAGGGCAAACAAAACGTATTCGTATCGAACGTGTCCACTTAGAAGAAGATGCGGGTAAAAATACGCACGGAACAGACGGATTCTCTTATGTGGACTTAAACCGTCAAGGAACTCCACTGATTGAAATCGTATCAGAAGCCGACATGCGTTCTCCTGAAGAAGCGTATGCGTATCTTGAAGCACTTCGTCAAATTATCATGTTTACAGGTGTTTCTGACGTGAAGATGGAAGAAGGTTCAATGCGTTGTGACGCGAACATTTCAATTCGTCCTTATGGTCAAGAAAAATTCGGTACAAAGACAGAGTTGAAAAACTTAAACTCATTTAACAATGTACGTAAAGGGTTAGCGTTCGAAGAAGTTCGTCAAGCCAACGTCCTACGTAATGGAGGAGAAATCCTTCAAGAAACACGTCGTTTTGATGATGCGACTGGTCAAACCATCTTAATGCGTGTTAAAGAAGGTTCAAGTGACTACCGTTACTTCCCAGAACCAGACCTACCAAACTTCCATATCTCCAATGAATGGATTGAAGAAGTTCGTGCGTCAATTCCTGAAATGCCAAGCAAACGTC
>CAUPXN010000021.1:0-17489 GCA_963515505.1 uncultured Streptococcus sp. | reverse complement strand
TAAGACACCGCCCTTTCACGGCGGTAACACGGGTTCGAGTCCCGTACGGGTCATCCTTAAGTCTACATTAGGTAGGCTTTTTTTATTACTGAAAATAAAGTGTAAAACAAAGAAAAACTCTTCTTATCGTCGCGAATAAGAAGAGTTTTTTCGTAAAAATAATGGAGCCGAGGGGAGTCGAACCCCTGTCCAAGTATATCGACACAATCAAATCTACATTCATAGTTTATCTATTTAAATTTCGCTACCGATTAGCTGATAAACAAGCGTCATCATAAGCTAGCCTGATAATCTCTTATTCACTTAGACAGACGGAAAAGTGAATCGTATCCCACTGGTTATAGGACCTGGACCCGAGCACATGGGCGATGCCGGACAGATCTTAGCTAGCAGTTATTAAGCTGCGAAAGCTAAAGTGTTTGTTTGTTGTTTGTCAGTTATATTTAACTGTAACGTTTTTACGTAGCCGTAACCTACGGAATGCATTGAAAGCTCAACCTATACCTGTCGAATCCGTAACGACCCCGTATAAAGAAAAGCCTAGACTTACGCCTAGTCTCTCATTGTAACAAAGTTCAGTTATACTTGCAAACCTTTATTAGTCGTGAATTTTCGTAGGAAGCATCTCATAAGGTTCTTCTTTAGCTTCTTTACGAAGTACAAAGTGGTTTGTTTGGTTGAGTGCTTTTAAGTGGAATTTACCTTCTGAATATTCAACGATATTAAGAGACGCATTTCCGATTAATTCTGACAATTGGAAGTCAGGGATTAACTCGTGAAGCATATTTCGGATCGTAATTCCATGACTCACGATAAGGATATTTTGATTTTGGTCACGGTGCTTATTGATTACTTTTAGTAAGCCTTGTTCTACACGTAACCAAAATTCCATAAAGTTTTCTCCAAGATGGTCTGGATCTAATTCCTTCAATCCGTTTAATTCTTCTTGGATATTACGTCCACCTAAATCATCAAAATTGCGTTGTAATTTCTTGTAGAGTTCGCCCCAGAGCTCGCCAGCATCTTTTCCTTCTAAGCTTCCAAAGAATACCTCGCGGAATTCAGGCATCATTTCAATCGTGAGGTTTTCACGGTTTGGATGATTTCTAAGGAAGAGTTGAGCAGTTTCAACCGTTCTTCTTAAGTCGCTGGTATAGACCGCATCAAAATGAACGTCTTTCATTCCCAAACCAGAACGAATAGCATCTAGGCGTCCTTCTTTTGTTAGAGGAGTATCTGACCATCCTTGCATACGATTGTAGCGGTTAAAGATGGTTTCTCCATGTCTCATGAAATACAATGTTACACCTTTTTTCGTCATAAAATGACCTCCGTTCTTGTTCTTATATCTATTGTAAACCGTTTCTTATAAAAATGCTATTTTAAAATGAAGCTTGGCCAATAAAATATCCGAATGCTACACAAGCAAGTCCGCCTACTAAACTAATGGCCATATATAAAAGAGCGAGTGGAGTATCTCCGTTTTGAATCAATTGAAGAGAATCTAAGCTAAAAGTGGAGAAGGTCGTAAAACCGCCACAAACACCTGTTATAAGGAGTAGTTGATCGCCTTCGAACCAGTGTGATTGTTGAAATTTAGCGCTTAAAAATCCGATGACAAGCGATCCTAATAAGTTAATGAATAATGTTTTAATGGGAAGAGAGTGCTGCAGAGAAAGCTGTGATAATAAATACCGTAAAATTGCTCCAATGGCACCGCCAATTCCGACATAGAGTAGTGACATAGTATCCTTCTTTCTTAATTGAATAGTTTTATTATACCCGAAATTGGGCAAAAAGAAAAAGCTGGAATAAATCCAGCTTTTTGACTATTTGAAGAATAAGCTTCCGAGAACGATAATCCCAAGAGCGATACGGTACCAACCGAATGCTTGGAAGTCGTGGTGTTTGATGTATTTCAATAAGAACTTGATAACGAATAGAGATACAACAAATGAAACGACAGAACCGACTAATAAAATGACGAATTCAGCTAGGGAGTAGTGGAATCCGAATTTCAATAATTTTAATCCACTCGCACCGAACATGATTGGAATCCCCATGAAGAATGAGAATTCAGTTGCGATTGAACGGCTTGTTCCGACTAATAAACCACCTAGGATTGTTGAACCAGAACGGCTAGTGCCAGGTACAAGTGCTAAACATTGGAAAAGACCAATTTTAATGGCTGTCATGAAGTCTAATTCTTTGAAGTCATTAATTTTTGGTTCCACATTTTTATGTGCACGTTCGATGTAGATGAACGCAAACCCGTATACGATTAGGGCTAATGCGATAACGATTGGTTTGTTGAAGTAGTCTTCCATAAAGTCATCAAGAATGAATCCAAGAATCACAGCAGGGATACATCCGATAATTACCTTTTTCCAAAGACTAATTGTTTCGATAAACTCTTTACGGTTTTTACTTTTGGCAAATGGGTTTAATTTGTTGAAATACACTAGGACAACCGCCATGATGGCACCAAGTTGAATTACAACGTTGAACATTTCTTGGAATTTAGCAGATACGTCTAATTGAATAATCTCGTTCACTAAAATTAAGTGACCTGTACTACTAATTGGTAGCCATTCAGTAACGCCTTCGATAATTCCTAAAATAATAGTTTTAATAATCTCTATAAGATTAAGCATTTTTCCACTCCTTTATAAAGTCTGCTAACAACGATTATACTGCTTTCTGGCAAGGATTACCACAATAAACAAGAAAGTCTCTTCAAAAAAAGAAGAGACTGTAAGATAAGTTCTATTGAGGTACGACACAAACAACTTCTGGTGCATAGAAATCCTTTTGAAGAAGTGTGAGTTGACCACTTTCTAAGTCACGTTTGAATAGCGTTAAGTTATCAGATTCTTGGTGACCGACAACGATATAAGTTTCGTCGTTACTTAGATTGAAATCACGAGGGACCGAACCATAACTATCGATTGTTTGTACAAGAGTGAGTAATCCGCTTTTTGCATCTACTGAGAATGTGTATAATGCGTCGAATCCACGGTTTGAAGCGTAGAGGAATCGTCCATCTCGAGTGATGCGGATGGCGCCACCCCAAGCTTGTTGATCTTCAGTAGTTAATGCAATTTTATCTAGGTTTGTAAAAGTTCCGTTTTCTTTATTGTAAGAGAGAACTTCTACCGTCGCATCGAGTTCGCAAATCAGATAGGCGATTGGAAGTGTTGGATGAAAGGCTAAGTGACGAGGACCGCTGCCAGCTTTCGTTTTATATTGAGCCACTTCTTCTAATCCTTCTTCTGTACGTTTGTAAGTAAACACCGTATCAATACCGAGGTCACAAACGACAATCCATTTTTCGTCTGGTCTGTAATCGGTATAGTGAACATGTGGTGAAGTTTGGTTTGCGTGAACGCTAGATCCTGTATGGACTTTCTTATCAATTGAAGTAAATGAATTTGCCTCTTTATCGTAGTGATATAATTCAACAAATCCTCCGTGATAATTGGCGGTGAGCACATCTCCTGTTTGTTCGTTATAACGAATATAACAAGGAACGGCTTGTTGATCTTCAATACTTGCTAATGGTTCTACTGGAGAAGTTTTTGCATTATTTGCCGAAATTCCGCAAAGTTCTTCTCCTTTTCCAACAGCGAATAATAATTTGTCATCCTTAGAGTAAGATAAGTAAGTTGGATTATCGATAGTTGCTTCTAATGTAAGAGATTCTAGTAGTTCAGTTTCTTTGTTAAGAGTGACAGAGTAGACTCCTTTACTATCGCGTTTTGTATAAGTTCCTAAATAAAATTTTTCATTCATACGATTCCCTCCGAATCACAATATAAAATAATTATACAATTTTTTGTAAAATCTAATCAAATGTTAATCATAGAGAGCAAAAATATGATACACTAGAGGAAAATGTGATAAGGAGGAATTTTATGAATAATAAACCTGAAAACCACGGGAGAACTTGGTTTTGGAAATGGTTTTTGGATAATCAATTAGTGACAGGATTGCTTATTTTATTGTTGCTCCTTGTTAACTTGATTTTATTCTCGCAAACATCGTACTTATTGAATCCAATTAAAGGGTTTATTTCTGCTATTGGGGTGCCTGTTGCCTGTGGTGCGGTCATTTACTATTTAGTAAAACCAATCTATGATTTTCTAGTGAACAAAAAAGTGCCAAAGGGAATTGCAATTTTAGCAGTAATGCTAGGTGTTGTGTTCGTGTTTGTAATGATTGTGACAAGCTTAGTTCCGATTATTCAAAAGCAATTATTAGATTTGGTTTCTCAATTACCTTACTACTATCAAATTATTAGTGATCAAGTTGAAAAGTTCATGCAATCAAGCTGGTTTACAGCGTTGCAAGAGCAATTTAACACGATTAATATGGATTTCATCCAATCGATTACAGAACGTCTCAACGGGGTGTTAAATCTTACTTTTAGTGGAATTGGTAGTGTAGTCGGAATCGTTGGTGATATTGTGATTACGCTAATGACAATGCCAGTTATCCTTTATTATCTATTGAAAGATGGAAATAAAGTCATTCCTTCAATTACACGTTTATTCCCGACACGCTCTCAACATAAAATTAGCGTGATGTTACATGAAATGAACCAACAAGTCAGCTCATATATTCGTGGCCAAATCTTAGTTGCGATTTTTGTTGGGATTACTTATACCATTGGATATTCGATTATCGGATTACCATATGGGGTAACGATTGGCATGATTGCAGGAGTATTAACGATTATTCCATATATTGGGTCAATTATCGGATTAGTTCCAGCGTTTATTATTGCTTTTGTTACAAATCCATCGCTAGCGCTTCAAGTGTTTTTAGTGTATGTCATTGAACAATTGATCGAAAGTCGTTTACTTCAACCATTAATCCTCGGTTCATCACTCAAGATGCATCCAGTAACGATTTTAGTAATCTTACTAGCTGCTGGTAAAATGTTTGGGCTAACAGGATTGTTAATCGCAGTCCCTGTTTATGCAGTAGTTAAAGTATTTGTAACGCACTTCTTTGAATGGTATAAAGACTATTCTGGTTTGTATTACACTCCTGAAGAGGAAATTGAAGAGATCGTCGAAGTTGTTATAACAGAAGAAAATTAAACCGAATCTCTCTTACGAAACGTAATGTTTAGTAAGGGAGGTTTTTTTATGCTTTTTGCGATTGGTGTTCTTGGAGCCGTTATTGGTAGTTTTGTGAATGTAGTCAGTGTGAGAGAAGCGAAAGGGGAAGATTTTGTTCACGGAAGATCCTATTGCCCTCATTGTCAACATTCACTACATGCACCGGATTTAATACCGATTCTTTCTTATCTCTTTTTACGTGGGAAGTGTCGCTATTGTAAACAGTCGATTTCTATACGCTACTTCATAGTAGAAATGATATTTTCCATTCTATTTTGTCTAGTGGCTTATTTCAAACACCCCACCGAAATAGTAGGGTACTTTTTATGCACGATTTGTATGCTAATAGCATTGATGGATGTGGATTCGTATGAAATAGATTTGCGCTTGTTATTAGTTCTAACAATGGTTGGTTTTTCTATCAGACTAGATGCAGTAGAGGGCGTAATATTGTCAATGGTGGCTGGTCTCATTTTATACATCACGGTTTATGGAGTTGGCAAACGGATTTGGCAAGAGGAAGTTTTCGGCATGGGAGATGTTTATTTTTTAGCAGCTTTAGGCCCTTATTTTTCACCAAGTCAAATTCTCTTTGTAGGACTCTTTTCCTTTGTCATTGGCGGAGGAGTGGTGATTGGTTGGATGATTCTATCAAAAAGAAATCAGTTGTATGCAAAAATTCCTTTTGCTCCCTTTATTAGTATTAGTGCTCTATTGACTTATTTATTCTCTATTCAATGGTTTTAACTTCATTTTAAGGAATCGAGATATGATAAATACAATCTATGATGGAGCTATAAACAGGATAAAAGGAAGACAGATTTCTGTTTATCCTAATGCTGAATAGAAAAAATAACCCGTGTAACAAAAATGTTACACGGGTCTTTTCGTTTATGCATTTTTTGAACGTTGACGCTCAGCTGCCGTTTCAATGATACGGTCAGCTAAATGTTGGTTTCTCACTAAGATAGGGCCATGGAAGTATGAGCAGAATACATTTTTATAATGACATCCTTCGACATGATCTTCTTCGTTATTTCCGTAGCCTTTTACAACTTTACCAAGTGGTTTCATGTTTTTCCCAAGATACGTTCTACCAATATGGTTTTCGTATCCTAAATACGTTTCACCAAATTCTTCATTGACGATTTCAACATCACCGATTAAACGATTTGGGAATTGTCCGTTTGTACATACGTCAATGGCGCTAATACCGTTGAGACGTTCGCCGCTTGCATTCACGTAGTAGCGACCAAGTAATTGGAAGCCCCCACAAATCGCAACGACAACACCATTATCTTCGATATATTGGATAAGGGCATCTTTTTTATTTTGAAGGTCTTTTGCAACGACTGTTTGTTCGTAGTCTTGACCACCGCCAAACATTACGATGTCAAAGTCTTCTGGGTTAAAATCTTCTTCTAAACTAATTAAAGTTGTTTCTACTTCGTACCCTAATTTTTTCGCACGGTGTTGTAACATGAGTAAGTTCCCATTGTCACCATACGTGTTCATTAAGTTTCCATATAAATGACAGATTCTTAATTTCATCCGTTCATCCCTTCCTTGAGGTATCCTTCTTTAGCAAAGTCTTTACGTAAGTCGAGTAGAGCAGTATAAGTTGCAAGTACATTGACTTTATTTGTTGGAGCTTTGCGAATCCAATCGATTAATTCCGCATTTGTTTTAAAGACTTTGATATTTTCAAAACCGGCAACTTCCATACGGACACCGAGGTCTTCAACACGGATACCACTGATGGCTGTGTCGACAGCGTTCAAGGCATGTAGTCCTTCGAAATCGCCATCCCAAATCCAGCTCACGTCTTGACCATCCGCAGGGTTATCGTTTAAGAGGACACCTAAACTAAATGGCTCTTTTTCATAACTTAAGAGTTGAACGATTTGGTTAAATCCAACTGGGTTTTTGATTAAGTTTAACATCACGTCTTTATCTTCAACGGTGAATGTTTCTTGACGACCAAATACGCGTTGAGCTTTAGAGAAACCTTCTTGGATTTCTTCAGTAGACAAACCGAAGAATTTTGCTGCAGAGTAGGCTGCTAACGCATTGTAAATATTGTAAAGTCCAGCAATTGGAATTGAGAATGTTGTACCGTCAATATCAAATGAAGAACCTGTTAGGGATAATTCATTTAATGCAGTGACTGCATAATTCAATTTAGGACGTTTGAAGTCGCATTTTGGACAATAGTATTTACCAAGGTTGCTATAAGTAATGCTCTTATAATGCAAGATTGATTGGCAATGTGGGCAAAGAACACCGTCAGTATTGTAGTGCGCCATCATTTCGCTATCTTCAGCATTGTTGAATCCGAAATACTCACGAGGATTTGGAGTATCAACACTATTAAAAATAGGAGCGTCGCCATTTGCTAAAATTGTAGCACTTGGTGCAAAAGCAGCACCTTCCAGCATTAATTGGTAAGTTGTATAAATTTCACCAAAACGATCCATTTGGTCACGGAAAATATTCGTGAATACAAATAGTTTTGGTTCAATATATGGAGTAATGTGACGAATCGTTGCTTCATCCACTTCAAGAACGGCGATATTCTTTTCGCCAGCTTTTGGTGAGTGATTTAAAAACGTCGACACAATCCCTTGAGTTAAGTTAGCTCCAGTAGGGTTTGTTAAAATATTTGGATATTTTTGTTTTAATAATTGAACGATGAGGGAAGTCGTTAAAGTTTTCCCGTTTGTTCCGCTGACGATAATAACATCGTAGTTTTCAGCTAATGATTTTAAAATGTTTGGATCGATAGCATGTGCCACTTTCCCTGGCATGCTACTACCGCCTTTTGTAAAAGTCTTCAGAGCCCAGCGAGTAAATCTACCAGCTCCTAATGCAACTTGTGTTCTAAGATTCAATTTAGACGATCCTTTCCGTTAATATACTTCATTATTGTAGCATATTTTCATGAAAAGTGGTTTATAAAAACGTTTTTAAAATTTTATTAAAATTGTTTGTGAAAAATACCTTAAAATAACGGTTTTTCTTTGCACAAATGTACTCGTTTATCGTAAGATATTAAAGGTATAGTTTAGCAATTGGAGGGATAATTGTGGCACAATTGTTTTTTAAATATGGTGCAATGAATAGTGGTAAATCAATCGAAATTTTAAAGGTTGCACATAATTATGAAGAACAAGACAAACCGGTTTTATTATTTACGAGTGCAATTGATGATCGTGATCAAGTAGGGTATGTATCGAGTCGTATTGGTGTTAGACGTGAAGCTATTCCAATTTTTGATGATACTCCAATTTACGAAATCGTCGAAGGGCAAGCAGTAAAACCATATTGTATTTTGATTGATGAATCTCAATTCTTATCAAAACAACACATTCTTGAACTCGCTCGAATTGTTGACGAATTAAATATTCCAGTAATGGCATTTGGACTGAAGAATGATTTCCAAAACGAATTATTCGAAGGTTCTAAGTACTTATTACTCTATGCTGATAAAATCGAAGAAATTAAAACGATTTGTTGGTATTGTCATAAAAAAGCAAGTATGAATATGCGCGTAGTCGATGGTGTTCCAGTGTATACGGGAGAACAAATTCAAATTGGAGGCAATGATGCCTATTATCCAGTTTGCCGTTATCACTATAACCATCCTGGTGAAGAACGCTTATAAGAGAAGATAAAGGAGAAAAGTATGTTCGATCAATTAGATAGTTTTATTATTCGCTATGATGAGCTTTCAGAGTTACTAAGTGACCCAGAAGTTATCGGCGATACAAAACGCTTCATGGAATTAACAAAAGAAGAAGCAAACTTACGACCAAAAGTAGAAACATTCAAACGTTATCAACAAGTGGTAGAAGAAATTAGCGACACAGAGGAAATGCTTGGTGAAAGCTTAGATGCTGAAATGGCAGAAATGGCAAAAGAAGAATTAAGCTCCCTCAAAAAAGAAAAAGTAGAATTAGAAGATAAAATCAAATTCTTACTATTACCAGAAGATCCAAATGATGGCAAAAACATCATCATGGAAATCCGCGGGGCTGCAGGTGGAGATGAAGCTGCATTATTCGCTGGAGACTTACTAACAATGTATCAAAAATACGCAGAGGCACAAGGCTGGCGTGTAGAAGTGATGGATGCCAATGTTACAGGTATCGGTGGATATAAAGAAGTTATTTTAATGATTACAGGGGATAACGTATTCTCTAAATTAAAATATGAATCTGGTGCGCATCGTGTACAACGTGTTCCATCAACTGAATCTCAAGGACGTGTGCATACTTCAACAGCTACAGTCGTAGTCATGCCTGAAGCGGAAGAAGTAGAAATTGAATTAGAAGATAAAGATATTCGTGTGGATATTTACCATGCATCAGGTGCCGGTGGACAGCACGTTAACAAGACTGCATCTGCCGTACGTTTAACTCACTTGCCAACAGGTATTGTTGTAGCGATGCAAGATGAACGTTCACAATTGAAAAACCGTGAGAAAGCGATGAAAGTATTACGTGCGCGTGTATACGACAAGATTTCTCAAGAAGCGCAATCTGAATATGATGCAAACCGTAAGTCTGCAGTAGGTACAGGGGACCGTTCTGAACGTATTCGTACGTACAACTTCCCACAAAACCGTGTTACAGACCACCGTATTGGTTTAACACTTCAAAAGTTAGATCAAGTGTTAGCTGGAAAAATTGATGAAATTGTCGATGCTTTAATTCTTTATGATCACACAGAAAAATTGGAGCAATTAAATAATGGAAACAACTAATCCAACAAACCAAGAAGTCCTCGTTAGGGCTTCTTGTTTTTTAGAAGAAAAACAACCTAAATTAGGAAGCGAAGAATGCCAACATCTTGTAAGAGAATTAATGCTATTCAAGAAACAATGGACCCTGTCGCAATTTTTGTTGAATTTACGACAAGAGGCTTCGGTGACTTTTGATGACCTAGAACCTGAGTTACTACGTTTAAGTGAGTTTGAACCCTTGCAACAAATTACTGGAGTTGCAGAATTTCTAGGGGAAGAATTTATGGTCACAAAGGATACCTTAATTCCTCGTCCGGAAACAGAAGAACTTGTTTTAAAAGCACAGTCATTTTTAGAACAATGCCCTGTTGGGAAAGTACTAGAAATTGGTGTTGGAACAGGCTGTATTATTTTAAGCTTGGAAAGATTAGTAGGCCGACATCAATATATGGGGTGCGATATTTCAGAAGAAGCGCTCGTTGTTGCTAAGAAGAATCGAGAGAAGTTCAATCTTCAAACTGAATTTTTTTACAGCGATGTGTACAGCAACGTACCACATGAAAAGTTTGACTGTATTATTAGTAATCCACCATATATTGCATTTTCAGAAGAAGCATTAATGGATGAATCGGTGCGACTTTATGAGCCAACTCAAGCATTGTTTGCAGAAAATGAAGGCCTTGCGATTTACGAAAAGATTGCTAACCGATTAGAAGATTTTTTAACAGATAGTGGGCAAGCCTTTTTTGAAATTGGATTTAACCAAGGGCCTAGCGTGCAACGAATTTTTAGGTCAGCTTGTCCAAACCGAAAAGTAACGATTCATAAAGATATTGCAGGTATGGACAGAATGATTATTGTGAGTGGAAAGGAGGCGCAGTAATGGAAACACAAATTTTTACAAAAGAAAACTTAGATATTGCAGCTAAAGCTTTACAACAGGGAGAAATTGTTTCTTTTCCAACGGAAACGGTATATGGATTAGGAGCAATCGCAACGAGTCAAGAAGCGGTGTTAAAAGTCTTTGAAGCTAAAGGACGTCCAAGTGATAATCCACTGATTGTTCATATTAGTGATATCCAGCAGATGACTTCAACTGTAGAAGAAGTTCCTGAAATTGCGCTGACCTTAGCGAAGGCTTTTTGGCCAGGGCCACTGACGATGATTCTAAAGGCAAAACCAGGGATATACGCTCCAGCCTTATCCGCTGGACTTCCAACGGTTTCATTCCGTATGCCAAATCACCCGTTAACATTAGAGTTAATCTCAAAAGTGGGAATTCCGCTTGTAGGACCGAGTGCGAATCTTTCGACGAAGCCAAGTCCAACGAAAGTGGAACATGTATTTGAAGATATGAATGGTCGTATTCGAGGAATCGTTGACGGTGGTTCATCTACTGTTGGTGTAGAGTCAACGGTAATTGATTTAACTAATGATGAAGGCCCAGTGATTTTAAGACCGGGTGTTATTACAAGAGAACAAATTGAAGTGGTCATTGGACCTATTCAATCCACAGTCAAAACGACAGCAGGAGAGCGTGAAGTACCCAAATCTCCTGGTATGAAATATCGTCATTACGCACCAAAAACACCAGTGCTTGTTGTTGACGGAACGGTTGAAGCTTTTGAAGAAACTATCCATAAATACAAAGTACAAGGAAAAACAGTGGGTGTGATGGCTCAAAACGCTATTGTAGATGCCATTGAAAATAAAGTTGAAGGTACTTACAAGATGGGGACGAGCGTGGACGATATGAACCGTGCGTTATTTGATGCACTGCGCACATTGGACCACTTAAAATTAGATGTAATTTTAGCCGAATCTGCTCCAGAAGTAGGAGTAGGAATCGCTTATATGAACCGTTTGAAAAAGGCGGCATCTACCGTACTTTAAGAGAACTCATAGGTTTTCTACTAAACGCTATTGTGATAAAATAGAAAGGTAAGAATAGAAAGGGGTAGTTGAATGAGTCAATTTACAGAAGATAAAATCATCTTTGAGACGATTGAAAAAGAACTTCATCGTCAGCAACAAGGGATTGAATTAATTGCATCAGAAAACTTCGTATCTGAAGGGGTTTTGCGTGCACAAGGAAGTATTCTAACGAATAAATATGCAGAAGGGTATCCAGGTCGTCGTTATTATGGCGGATGTGAGTACGTGGATATTATCGAACAATTAGCGATTGATCGCGTAAAAGAATTGTTTGGGGCTGAATATGCCAATGTGCAACCTCACTCAGGTTCTCAAGCAAACATGGCAGCATATCGTGCCTTAGTGAAGAAAGGCGATAAGATTTTAGGGATGGACTTAAACCATGGTGGTCACTTGACTCACGGTATGGGAGTCAACTTCTCTGGTCAAGATTATCAGTTTGTTTCTTATGGAGTAAATCCAGAAACAGAAACAATCGATTATGATGAACTAGAACGTATTGCTAAAGAAGAAAAACCACAATTAATCGTGGCTGGAGCTTCAGCGTATCCGCGTGAAATTGACTTCAAACGTATTAGTGAAATTGCTAAAGAAGTTGGAGCTTACTTTATGGTGGATATGGCTCATATCGCTGGTTTAGTCGCTAAAGGGGCTCATCAAAATCCAGTTCCATACGCCGATGTTGTAACATCAACAACACATAAAACATTGCGTGGCCCACGTGGCGGTTTAATTTTAGCAAAAGAAGAATTTGGTAAGAAATTAAACAGTGCGATCTTCCCTGGTATTCAAGGCGGACCACTAGAACACGTGATTGCTGGTAAAGCAGTTGCATTCCATGAAGCTCTTCAACCAGCATTTGGTGAGTATATCGAGCAAGTCGTGAAGAATGCTAAAGCAATGGCGGAGGTGTTCGAAGGAACAGCCATTCGTGCGATTTCAGGTGGAACTGATAACCATCTATTACTCCTCGATATTAAAGAAACTGGATTAAACGGTAAAGAAGCGCAGGAATTACTCGACACTGTTGGAATTACAGTGAATAAAAATGCCATTCCATTTGATACATTACCACCTGTTAAAACAAGTGGAATTCGTGTCGGAACGGCTGCTATTACAACTCGTGGCTTTGATGAAGCAGCTGCGAAGAAAGTAGCAGAATTAATCCTTACAACATTAACAAATCCTGAAAATGAAGAAGTATTAAATAGTGTCCGTCAAGAAGTGAAACAATTGACTGAAACTTTCAAATTATACGCGTAACGAAGTAAATGTAAAGGTTTGTTTCAGATTATGAAAATAATAATAAGTTTTCAAACTGAGACTAGATATTTACCTGATTTTTAGGTAAAATAATAGAAGTGACACTAATGTATTGGAAGGAGAATGACAAATGGGTAAATTTCACGTACTTGATCATCCGTTAATTCAACATAAATTAACAATGATTCGTCAAAAAGATTGTGGAACAAAAGTTTTCCGCGAAGTTGTAAACGAAATTTCAATGCTAATGGCTTATGAGGTTTCTAGAGATCTACCTCTTGAAGATGTAGAAATCGAAACTCCACTTGTTAAAACAACATTGAAAACATTAGCTGGTAAAAAAGTTGCTATCATTCCGATTCTGCGTGCAGGACTTGGAATGGTTGATGGAATTCTCGAATTAATCCCAGCAGCCAAAATTGGGCATGTTGGTATGTATCGTGATCATGACACATTGCAACCTGTTGAGTATTTCGTGAAGTTGCCTTCAGATATTTCTGAAAGACAATTGTTTGTCGTTGATCCTATGTTAGCAACTGGGGGTTCTGCAGTAGCTGCTATTGACGCACTGTTGAAGCGTGGTGCACAACCAAGCTCGATTAAGTTTTGCTGTCTTGTAGCCGCTCCAGAGGGTGTAGAAGTTCTACGTAAAGCCCACCCAGATATCGACATCTACGCAGCAGCGTTAGATGAAAGATTAAATGAACATGGATACATTCTTCCAGGATTAGGAGATGCTGGAGATCGTTTATTCGGAACCAAATAATAAATTAATGTAGTCAACGCTTTTGCGATAGACTATTGCCACCAAATCTGACAATAATCACCGTACTGAGCGTAAAGCCTCAAAGTATAGGATTATTGTCAGTTTTTTATTTGGTGTAAAGGAGGGGAAAAAAGAAACATGGAAGCAACGCCAAAAGTGGTTGAGATTTTTGGATTGTCGTTTTCAGTTCCGATTTTGATTTCATGTGGGGTTAGTGTTTTACTAATCGCATTATTTACAATTTTTGCCTCAAGGAAGGTTTCGATGAAGCCTGGTAAGTTGCAAAATGCTTTAGAAGCCCTTATGGACTTCACAAAGGGTATTGTAAACAGTGCAGTCGATGAGAAAACAGCACAAACGTATTATTTATACATTTTCTCTCTGTTTTCTTTTGTACTAGTCGCTAATATGGTTGGGCTAATCATCTTTATTCACTATGAAGATCACAGCTATTTTGCCAGTCCAACAGCTAGCCCGATAGTATGTTTAGCCTTAGCGCTAATGACAACATTAATCGCACATTATTCTGGTGTACAGAAGATGGGACTCAAAGGATATATTCAACATTCTTACTTAAGTCCGATGTCGATAATGCTCCCAATCAAATTGATTGAAGAGTTTACGAACACAATTACGTTGGCATTCCGTCTGTACGGAAATATTTATGCCGGCGAAGTGTTATTAGGATTGATCGTGATGTTCTCATCCGCAGCAGGACTAATAACATATATTCTTGCGATTCCGCTAGGAGTAGTATGGCAAGGATTTTCAGTGGTAATTGGAGCTATTCAAGCGTACGTATTCTGTACGTTGACAATGGTTTACATCTCACATAAAGTAATGAAACATTAATTTTAAGAAATGAGGAATTTATAATGACAGAATTAGCAGCAGCAATCGCAGTAGCAGGAGCAGCTTTAGCAGCAGCATTTGGTAACCAAGCAGTTATCGTAAAAACAATCGAATCAATGACACGCCAACCAGAAATGAGCAATGAATTACGTTCAACAATGTTCATCGGGGTTGCCTTAATCGAAGCGATGCCAATCTTCGCCGTATTAATCGCTCTTATCCTTGTATTCGTTAAATAATCCAATAAGTGGAATTATTGTCGTAAAGGAGGGGTGAGAGATGTTTGAAGTAATGTTATCAGGTAATGTCAGTACAGTTTTAGGCGATACTTTAGTCGTATTAATTTCAATGACGTTGTTACTATTCTTGGTGAAATTCTTTGCTTGGGATAAAGTGAATGCCATGTTAGAAGCGCGTCGTGAAAAAATTGCTAAAGATTTAGATGAAGCCGCTGAAAAAAGAAAATCAGCTGAAGAAATTCAGGCAAATGCTAACGAAATTATTCATAACGCAGAAGTAAAAGGTAGCGAAATCTTAGATAACGCTCGTGAAGCAGCTTCAAAAACGCAAGATGAAATGATTAAAGAAGGTAAAGATGTGGTCTCTCGCATGAAAGCAGATGGGCAACGCGAAGTGGATTCAATGAAACAACGTGCCATCGCGCAAGTGCAAGATGATATTGTAGACCTATCGGTTCAACTTGCTAGTCAAATTCTTGAAAAAGAAGTGACAAAAGAGAAACATCAAGAAGTAATCGAAGCCTTCATTAAGGGGTTGGAAAAATAATGGTTAAATATCACAAAGATATCGTTAAAGAAGCCAGCCATTTCTATGCAAAGGCAAAATTCGAAGGTCACTTAGAGCAAGTGACGAATGAACTTCAAGCTATTTTAGCAGGAATTCAAAATACTTCGACATTTAGACAGATGATGCATCTAGAGCATGTCTCTTATGATAAAAAGTTATCTGTATTAGAATCTGCATTTGGACATTTATCAAAAGAAACACAAGAGTACTTAGCAACATTCCCGTCTGAAGATGGTTCGATGAATATTGTAGAAGCACTAGAAGCGTTCTTAGATATTTACAATGCTAACAAATTAGAGATTGTTTCTGCGATTCCTTTAACGAATGAGCAGATGGATCGTATTGCAACTGCATTCCAAAATAAAACACATAAAGAATTTGATTCTTGGGTGAATACCGTAGATCCTTCAGTGATTGGAGGCGTTCAAATTAAGACAAAAGAGTATTTATTAGATGGAACGATTGCAAACAAACTAAAACAATTCAAAGAGAAAATTAGCCAAACAGGATTAAAGAGGTGAGATGGCATAAATGGAAATGAGTAATATTACAGCGAGAATTCGTGACCAAATCGCTTCTTTTGAAACGAAAGAACAAATTGAAGAAATCGGTGAAGTTTCCTTCATCGGGGACGGAATTGCTCGTGTCATCGGTCTTACAAATGTAATGGCTGGAGAATTAGTAGAATTTGAAAACGGCGCCTACGGGATGGCCCAAAACTTAGAAAAAAACGATGTTGGTGTTATCATCTTCGGAGGATATGAAAATATCCATGAAGGAGAACCTGTTAAACGTACAGGACGTATCCTTGATGTTCCAGTAGGAGATGCATTGATTGGTCGTGTTGTCGATGCGTTAGGTCGTCCAATTGACGGACTTGGGGCCATCGAAACAACGAAAAAACGTCCAGTAGAAAATGAAGCACCTGGCGTTATGCAACGTCAAAGCGTTAAACAATCATTACCAACAGGATTAAAAGTAGTCGATGCGTTAGTTCCAATCGGTAAAGGACAACGTGAGTTAATCATCGGTGACCGTAAAACTGGTAAAACAAGTATTGCAGTGGATGCAATTTTGAACCAAAAAGGTAAGAATACATTATGTATTTATGTAGCCATTGGTCAAAAAGAATCTACGGTTAAAGCTCTTGTTGAAACGTTAAAACGTTACGGAGCAATGGAATATACAACGGTTGTGTCAGCGAGCGCTTCTCAACCAGCACCAATGCTTTACATTGCACCATATGCAGGTACTGCAATGGGTGAAGAGTGGATGTATCAAGGACGCGATGTATTAATCGTGTACGATGATTTATCAAAACAAGCTGCGGCATATCGTGAAATTTCCCTATTACTTCGTCGTCCACCAGGTCGTGAAGCATATCCAGGGGATGTATTCTACTTGCACTCACGTTTACTAGAACGTGCAGCAAAATTAAGTGATGAATTAGGAGCAGGGTCATTAACAGCCTTACCAATCATCGAAACACAAGCCGGAGATATTTCTGCATATATCCCAACAAACGTAATCTCTATTACAGATGGACAAATCTTCTTAGAAAGTGACTTGTTCTACTCAGGGGTACGTCCTGGTTTATCTGCCGGATTATCTGTATCTCGTGTTGGGGGTTCTGCCCAAATTAAAGCGATGAAGAAAGTTTCTGGTACATTACGTATCGACTTAGCAAGTTACCGTGAGTTAGAAGCCTTTACTCAATTTGGTTCTGACTTAGATGCGGCAACGCAACAAAAATTAAATCGTGGTAAACGTACGGTAGAAGTCTTGAAACAAGATGTTCACCAACCATTACCAATCGAGTATCAAGTATCGATTTTATTTGCTTTAACACATGGTTTATTAGATGCGATTCCAATCGACCGTATTAAACCATTTGAAAAAGCGTTATATCAACATTTAGAAAGCGAACATAGAGATTTATTAAATGAAATCCGCGATCAACATGTGATTTCGGATGAAGAGAAATTCTACAAAGTAA
>CAUPXN010000020.1:0-18440 GCA_963515505.1 uncultured Streptococcus sp. | reverse complement strand
TTGAAGCTTCAAAGACCAAGAGACCTAGGCTCTTGGCGGTGCCCCATCACAAACTCCACTATATTCAAACGGCTATCAAAACAGTTATCATTTTTCAAACCGTGCGAAAAAATAGTTATCATTTTTCAAACTGTGCGAAAGACAGCAAAATAGTTATAGTATAGAACAAGATAGGGAAAGCTAGGAAGCGATTTTCGGTGTAAACTAATTATGAAAGCGAAATCATAATGAACGGAGGGATTTTGATGAAAGTCGCGGTTGGTATTGATATTGGGGGAACGAAGGTAGCGGTTGCGTTGATTAACGAGAATGGGGAGATCGTTAGTCGTTCACAAAGCCCAAGCCAAACAGCGAGTGCCGAAAGTTTGTATCAGGGCGTGGTCCAACTGGTGGATAAAGTGCTCAATGATAATGATTTACGCATTCAAGATACGTATGGGATTGGTGTTGGATTACCAGGAAAGGTAGATGTGGAAAACGGGGTAGCGATTTTCCAAAACAATATACCTTGGGCTAATTTTCCAATTGTAGAAAGATTGAAGGAAACGTACGGAGACATACCGGTGAAAATCGATAATGACGTTAAAGTAGCGGCTTATGCGGAATATCGATTACTCAATCTAAAACCTACAGACATGTTTGGATACGTAACGGTATCAACAGGAATCGCAGCCACCAACATCGTCAACAATACAATCTTACGCGGGGAAGGGTTCTCAGGCGAAATTGGGTTTGTCAAAGTGCCTTACTTTGAATGTCTCGAAGCGTTAGAAGTGGCTTGTTCGGGTGTCGGAATCGAGCGTACAGGGCGCGAAATTTACGAAGACGAGACATTGACAACGAAAGACGTCTTTGATAAATGGCGCAATGGTGAGGAGGCAGCTCGCCGTATCATCGAAGAAACAGCTATGGGATTAGCAAGTGTTCTTCATGGAATGGTCTGCTTACTAGACCCAAAAACTATTGTGTTCGGAGGTAGTGTTTCAAACTACAACCCAGACTTTATAGAACTCGTGAAAGAAGAGTTAGCAGAACTCCTTCATCACGAACAAAAACATATTCTAGAGCATATACAAGCATCAACCATTAAGGGGGATAATGGAATCATCGGTGCCGGCCTGCTCGTAATAGAATAGCAAACGATAGAAAATGCTAGGACTGTCCTAGCGTTTTTTATTTTTAAGCACCTTTTCCCTTCAGCGAGGGGAAATAAACTAAGAAAGGTATTTTTATACATAAAGAAAAAGAGTCCCTCGGACTTTATAATGACATTAATGGCGGTTGCGACCGATGTGAATTACAGATTCTTGAAGAGAATTCTTCTAGAATCTGTTTGAAGCTCGGTAGGGTTTAGACCGTGGCTCAACCCGGTGTAGCCTTTTAAGTCATTATAATAACGTCCGAGAGGACTTTTTACTTTTTAATTTAGAAAGTCAGCAGATAAGCTTTCTTGGTTTATCTCACTAAGCCAACCGCTTTTTCCATCTTGCGCAGCGTCTTATTCGCTACATAATTTGCTTTCTTAGCACCCTCATCAAGAATCTCATCTAACTTATCTGATTTTAATAGCTCATAGTAGCGTTCTTGGATTGGTTCCATGACCGCGATAATTGCATCGGCTAATTCTTCTTTGAATTGGCCATAACCAACGCCTTTGAAGCGTTCTACGAGTGATTCAATACTTTCGCCAGAGAAAGCAGAGAAGATTGTTAATAGGTTCGATACGCCAGGTTTTTCAGCTGGATCGAATTCAATCACGCCGCTTGAATCTGTCACAGCGCTCTTGATTTTCTTGCGAATCACGGAAGGTTCATCGAGCATGCTGATGTATTCTTTTACGTTGGCATCTGATTTACTCATTTTCTTTGTTGGCGTTTGTAAGCTCATGACACGTGCGCCAGCTTTTGGAATGAATGGTTCTGGCATTACAAGCAATTGGTTGCCATTTCCGTAGCGGCTGTTGAAACGTTCAACGAAGTCACGTGTTAATTCCATATGTTGTTTTTGGTCTTCTCCAACAGGAACCACTTCAGCGTTATATAAAACGATATCGGCTACCATTAGAGGAGGGTATGTTAATAAACCAGCAGAAACAGATTGTTGTTTTTGAGATTTATCCTTGTATTGTGTCATACGTTCTAATTCACCAACGCCGACATTACATTGAACGATCCATGCGGCTTGTGCGTGTGCAGGTACTTCTGATTGTACGAAGATCGTTGACTTTTCAGGGTCAAGACCAATCGCAAGGTAAAGTGCTGCAAGTGAACGTGTTTGTTCTTTTAATTTCTTTGGATCTTGTGGAACGGTAATCGCGTGTTGGTTTACGATACAGTAAGTACAATCGTACTCATCTTGTAAGGCCACGAAGTTTTTCATCGCTCCAATATAGTTCCCGATAGTTGGGATAGCTGAAGGCTGTACGCCTGAGAAAATTCTTTTTTTAGACATATAAGTGCTCCTTAAATTTGTTAGTTTTATTATACCTTATTTCTAATGGATTTTCATGAAAAAATAGTTACAACTGTTTTCAACGTTTGTGAATTCAGAGATTTTCTGTTGAAGACACAATCACGAAATGAAAGCGAGTGAAAATATTATGAAACATTAAATTTTTCATCAAAAGTGAAAAAAGTTTGTGAAAATCTAAAAAATATCCAAAAATCATATAGATTTTTTTTTATATATCATATATAATAATACACGTAGATAAGACCGAAGACTTTAGAAGAGGAGGACATCGACGTATGGTTACTTTATATACATCACCTAGCTGTACATCTTGCCGCAAAGCTCGTGCATGGTTAGAAGAACATAACATCGCGTACACAGAGAGAAACATTTTCTCAGAACCATTAACAATTGACGAAATTAAAAACATCCTACGAATGACTGAAGACGGAACGGAAGAGATTATTTCAACTCGTTCAAAAGCATTCCAAGAATTAAGAATTGACTTGGATGAAGTTCCATTAAATCAATTATTCTCATTGATTCAAAATAACCCAGGATTATTACGCCGCCCAATTATGTTGGACGAAAAGAGATTCCAAGTAGGGTACAACGAAGACGAAATTCGTCGCTTCTTACCACGTGAAGTTCGTGCTTATGAATTAGACATGGCACAACGCTTAGTTAACTTTTAAAGAACTGAAGCCCCAGTAATTGAGGGCTTTTTTTATGCACAAAATTTACCGTTTCTTGGAAAAATTTGGAAATAAATATTCACAAGCGAATTACTTGCAAAAAAACAAGCACCTCAACTTTGAGATGCTTGTTTTTCTTATAGTTCTTTATAATAATAAACGGCCAGTTGCGTACGATCACGCAATTCTAACTTTTCAAGCAGAGCCGATAAGTAGTTTCTAACGGTTCCTTCGCTGAGATACATCTTCTCGGCGATTTCTTTATTATTGAATCCTTCAGCGACTAAATAGAGCAGTTCATTTTCACGCTCGCTTAAATGAGCGCTTGATTTCTTCTCGAAGGTTTTCTTCACTGGCATTTCAATCGTAGAGTCGTAGACGATTTGTCCATTCATCACTGCATCAATAGCGGGAAGAATTCCTTTAATATGTTGCTTCAATAAATATCCTCTGCAGCCAAGGGAGAGTGCTTTTGTAATATACTCATCATCTTGGAAGGTAGTGAGGAATAAAATCTTCGCGTCAGGGAAGTCTTTTAGAATCGTTTCTGCGGCTTCGATTCCGGTAGTAGGCTCCATACGAATATCCATCAAGACTAAGTCCGGTTGATGAGTGATGTACAGTTCTACCGCGTCTTTGCCGTCCTGACCCGTTCCGACCACTTCAATATGGTCTTGAACAGATAGAATCGTCTCAAGCGCTTGAAGCACTAGAAAGTCGTCATCGACTAGAATCGTTTTAATCATGGTTGACCTCCTGCTTTGGGATACGGATAAAGATGTCATATCCGTTATTTGTTTGTAATGTCATAACCCCTTTATGTTTCTCCACCAGTTCTTTCATCATCGTTAAGCCCATGCCCGGGGTGTCATTTCTCGTTTCATTCCCATTATCTTTATATTGAATCGTGTAGTAGTTGTTTTGTTCTAGTAAAAATAATTGGATTTGATTTCCGTTTGAATACTTCATAAAGTTCGTTGCCATCTCTTTACAGATAGTAAGAATGTCGTACTTCAATCCGATTGGAATTTCATCTGAAATTGTATTTTGATAATTGACTTGCGCCTTCGCTTCAAGTGGGTGAAGAATCTCGTCCATCTTTTGAGAGAGGAGGAAGGAGTCATCGTAAAGCTGATGAATCGTTGTTCGAATCTCGTCCATCCCGTTTTGAAGGATACCAGAAACTTGTTCTAACTTCTTCTCGACAACGAGTTCATTCGTAATAATTTGTAAGGCCTCCAGTTGCATAATCGAAGCGCTCAGCGTATGTCCGATTTGGTCGTGCAAGGCGTGAGAAATACGATTCCGTTCCTTAAGGGTTGCGACCTCCATTTGCTTCAACGTTTCTTCTTGGCTAAATTGTTGTCGTTGCAATAGGAGGAGTCGTTCATGCTCTAAGTCGTCTTGAATATGGTGACTCTTCGTACGAAATTCTTTATCATAGCGACTACGTAAAATGAGATACGTTCCAATGACCGACAATATTAATGTGAATAAATCTGGTCGCAGTAAAAGGATGACGCCGGCAAAAGCTCCTGGGAGACCGAATAGTTGAGAGGCATGCATGATGAAAATGGAAAGATACAATCCTGTTTCAGGATAGAAGATGCATAAAGCACCAGATATCACTAGGGAAATGCGTTGAATCCAATTATTTTCAAAAACTTCTATGGATAGAGACAAAATGAAAATACATAGTCCTAGAAATATCGTAAAGACTTCTGTATGTTGTCCCATTAAATACATACTAATCAAACTAAAGAACATCAACTTCTCTAAAAACGTGCGCACAATTCTCACCTCCAAAACGTCTTTTCTTCAGTGTAGCCCAAATAAGGAGAAATATCTAGCTATTTATGACAAATGTCATATGCAACTAACGACATTTGACACTAGTTTGTGACAAGCGTGGTCGATATACTAAGAGTGTAAAAACAATTAATGAGGTGAGGACATGGAAAATAGTATCCAAGTAAAGAGTCTTGTAAAACGTTACAAAGACTTGATGGCATTAAATCATTTTGATATTGAAATTCGTAAAGGAGAGCTTTTAGCACTTCTTGGACCAAACGGCTGTGGGAAGACAACAGCGATTAACTGTATGTTAGGATTTTTAACCTTTGATAGCGGTGAGGTAACGGTTCTTGGAGAAAGCAAGTTCCCATTATCAAGTAAAGTACGACGTGAAATCGGGATTGTTCCACAAGAATTAGCGTATTTAGATAATTTATCAGTAGAAGAAAACATTGATTTCTTCTGTGGGCTCTATATTTCAGATCCAAAGCAACGTAAACAATATGTACAAGAAGCTATCGAATTTGTAGAACTACAAGAGTTCCGCAAGTTTGTTCCAAAGAAATTGAGTGGAGGATTGAAGCGCCGATTGAACATCGCTTGCGGAATCGTGCATAAGCCAAGTTTAATTTTCTTCGATGAACCAACTGTTGCGGTAGACACACAAAGTCGTTCATTTATTTTAGAAGGAATTCGCAAACTCAACGAACAAGGAAGCACGATTATATATACAACGCACTACTTGGACGAAGTGGACGGATTAAGTGACCGCATCGTGATTATGGATAAAGGAAAGAGCATTGTCTCAGGAACTTCGCAAGAATTGAAGAAATCTATCGCGACTTCTGAAATTATCCAAGTGGAACTTTCAACAATTCCAACTGAAGAACAAGTGGCTCGCTTAAAACAAATACCACACGTTCTTGTATTAGAACATCATAAAGATCATTTGAAATTTAACTTCGAACAAGGAACGAATCACTTACTTCACGTGGCAAACACCCTTGAAGAATTGAACTTAAGCTATGTTCGTTTATACAGTGAACAGCCAAGCTTAGATGATGTGTTCCTTGCATACACAGGGAAAGGACTTCGAGATTCATGAAGACATTCTTAAAGCTATTTACGTATTTATCAAAAGACGCCTTAAAAGACTTTTCATTCTCGTTTTGGGTGTTACTCTATCCAATTATCTTGATTTCACTCTATTTCGTATCCTTTTCAGGAATCATGGAACAAGACATGGGGACGGTTCGCGTAGCCATGACGGCCGACAACCCATATCACCATGTGTTTGAACAAGCCGGAGATTACTTCGAAATTATTGATGTAGAGTCAGAAGAAGCAGGGAAAGCACTCGTCACAGAGGATAAAGCAGACGGATTTCTTGAGAAGAACTTAGATGTGGTTGTAGGTAAAACGATGGGAATTCCGCAAAGCGCCTTGAAAAATGTAGCGACACAAATCAAACAAGTACAAAGTCTTGGACAAGGTGCAACGTTGATCGACTTTAACAAGAGCTGGGTGACGCAGGAGACGACGGGTGTCAGTCAGGGGACGATGTTATTTTACACAGCGATTGCCAGCTTCACGATGTACTCGTTGTTTAGCGGTGTCGTTTGTGCAGCGTACTTAAACGGAAACTTATCACCGATAGGACGCCGTATTATGGGCAGTCCATTTAGCAAAGGCAAGTTAATTGCGAACTGCTTTATGATTGGGTTATTACTCAATATCGCTTCAAACGCAATCATGCTGGTCTATACGACACAAGTATTGAAAATTAATCTATTTGCAGATTGGGCAGGAAGCCTCCTTCTCATATTGCTAGGAAATGTATTTGGAATTGCAGCGGGGCTTCTTATTGGAACCAATCAAAAACTTACAATGCAAGGCCGAATCATCTTCGCATTGATTTCAAACCTCGTCCTTTCAGCACTTGCGGGAATGATGGGAACGGCAATGAAAGGATTTGCCAACACCTTTATGCCAGGATTTAACCAATTTAATCCGGTCGCATTAATGGTTACAGGATTTTATCAATTAAATCGCCTTGTAGGAAGTGCAGATCTCGGCAGAACTTACCTTTTACTTGGCGTCTACACCCTAGCACTTCTAGGATGTGCACTATGGAGATTAAGGAGAACACGTTATGATAGTCTATAAATATTTTCTAAAACTTGCTTATCGATTAAAATCATATGCGATACTTTTCCTAGTCGTCTTTATGGCAATGGGCCTTTCTCAAGTGCTAGGAAACAACGAAGTCACAGGTTTCAAAGATACACAGTATCAAGTCATGATTAAAGACGAATCAGATGGCAGTAGCGACATTATCAACGCACTCATTGCCTCTCTTCAAAAAGATCATAAAGTCACACTCACAACTAATAGCGATAACAGCATGAAAGAAGCTGTCTATGGAAATGATGTGGATGGGGCAATCTGGATTCCATCAGATGTAGATTCAAGAATCAATAATGGTGAATCTGCTGTCAAAATGGAAATTGGAAATTCTCTGAACGGGAATATCCTACGAGAGTACGTTAATTCGTATATTCGCTATGCGGTTGTATTGAAAGCTCAAGGCAACTTCAGCGTTGAAAATATGAATAAGATTTTAAGCGAGCAGGCATCAGTGAGTGTCATTTCAAAAGACGCCACAGTTAAGGATGACGATTACTATGCGAAATTTGGTGAAATCTACTTTGCGTATACACCATTCGTTTATATCTCAGTATTTATTTTCTTACTTGGGTTAATCTTTGCCTTACTTGAAAATGATGAAGTCGCTAAACGAATCATTATCGGTATGAAGAGCGTAAACCAAGTGACGATTGAAAAATTCCTTGGTGGCTTAACGGTCGTTGGAATTATCGTTGGCATCAACTTACTATTCGTGGCCATTGTGGCACCAAGCTTCTATGTGAGTGCGGGAGCTCCAAAGGCATTAATGCTCACTTTCGCATCGGCGCTAACCGCCTATGCACTGGCATTCCTTTGCTCGGTGATTATCGGAGATAACACGTATGGGTATTCTGCAGCAAGTACAGTAGTGGGGATGGGTGTATCCTTTATCTCTGGAATTTTCGTACCGCTCGAATTACTCAACCCAGTAGCCATTAGCATTGCGAAATTCTTCCCAGTGTATTATGTCATCACTGCAACTGAAAACCCATCGCTAGAATTCTCAAGCTATGCCATGAACCTAGGAATGGTCCTCTTATTCGGAATCTTGTATGCAGCACTAGCCTTTAGCATCCAACATATCCGAACAAGACAATTCGGCCTCACCCTAAGAAAAGCCTAAGCCCTATATTTATAAAAAGAGAAGAAGTATCGTCGTTTCGCGGCCACTTCCCATCATTTCCACCTTCCAAAAATAAGAAATACGAATTTTTCAAACAGCTTGGAGGGACAAATTGAACGAAACTAAATAAAAAAGATTACGAAGAATCTTGCGGATTTTATAATCGCAGTAACGGGAAATCGCATCGAAGAAGAATTATGCGGAGTAGGAACTTGTTCCTTACTCCGCGTTTGAAGCTTCGAAGGTGCAAGACTACAGGCTTGCACCGGTGCCCCGTAACAGCGATTATAAAGAGAATCCACAAGGATTCGCAGTAATCTTTTTTTAGTATATTTGAACGCAAGTTCAATTTGCCCCTCCAAGATGTTTCTACAAAAGAACTAAGCACAAACCAATCGTATTTCTTTTATTTTTGTCAGGTTTGGTCTAAAATAGTTAGATAAGGTAAAAAGGGGTGAATATTATGGAAATGGAACGCATTAACGACGATACATTCTTGTTGCGTATCGAGAACCAAGATCTAATCGACCGTGGTACATCAATACCTGAATTACTTGGAAATCCAGGCGAAATCGAAGGCTTTTTCCATAGTATTTTAGAGGAGATGGGCGTCTTGAATCAATTCGAAGATTCAGACGGATTGAGTTTCCAAATCATGCCAAATCCAGACGGCCTAGAACTCTATGTCACACGTATTGTGGACATGGGTGATGAATCGACAGACGAACGTATGGTGCGCAATATCGTTGATACGATTCAACATTCTCTAACAGACCGTATTGGGAAGAAGCGTAAAGAGGATAAAGAAGAAGGAAAAATTTCTCCAAAACCAGTCATTAATACGGAAGATAAATCTTCAACATTGAAACCAATTGATGTGACAGTTGTCTTTGAAGACTTCGAAGATTTCGTCTCAATGGCAAAAGAAACAGCTGGTGAGTTCGACCAATCAGTTCTTTACCGTTATAGCGGTCATTACTTCTTACATGTTTTCCATCAAGTGGAAAGACCAGAAGAAGTTGCTGCGAAAATGGCACTTGTTCGCGAGTATGCAGAGTTCTCAAGAATTTCATGGGAAGTCTTGAAAGAATACGGCGAAGTCATTATGCCGGAAGCTGCCTTGGAAACAGGCAAACAATATTTCTAAAACCAAAAAGAGTTGAGCAGTCGACTCTTTTTTTGATACAAAGGAGTAATCAAAATGAATGAAACTATCAAAACACAATTAAATCACCGTACGATTCGTGCGTTTGAAGAGAAACCTTTAACAAAAGAAGAAGTGGACTTACTAGTAGAAGTAGCGCAAAGAACATCAACAAGCATGTACTTACAAGCCTATTCGATTATTAGTGTGACAGACCCAGAATTGAAGAAAGCATTAGCGGCTGTTAGTGGACAACCTTATGTGGCGACTAGCGGACATTTATTCGTGTTTGTAGTTGACCAACGTCGTAATACGGAGATTGCAAAAGCTCTAGGACAAGAAGTGGGCGTTCAAGGTAGCGCAGACCGTTTCGTATCTGGATTAACGGATGCGGTGATTGCAGCTCAAAACGTGGTTGTGGCAGCAGAATCTCTAGGAATGGGGGCTGTTTACCTCGGTAGTTTCTTTAACGATACAGCAAAAATTGTTGAGTTACTAAATTTACCAAAATACACTTACCCAGCAATCGGATTAGCGGTAGGTTGGCCAGCGCAAGAGCCACAATTAAAACCACGCCTTCCAAAAGAAGTGATTCATATGGAAAATGGCTACCGTGAACTTGAGAATCCATTAGAAGAGTTGAAAGAGTATGATGCGACAGTGACAGAATACTACGACCTTCGTGATGCAAATCGTCGTGTAGATGCCTTTACAAAGCAGGTGTCTACAAAATATCACACGCTCGGTGCTAAACGTGAGGAAATGCTCGATGTACTTAAAGCACAAGGGTTCTTAACTGAAGAATAAAAAAGAAGACAAGAGATAGTCGGTACAACTATTTCTTGTCTTTATTTTTTTTATTGAATGTTTAATGAATCTAAGACAGATTGTTTCATGCCTTCGATTGAAAGAACTTTTGTATGACGGATTGGCGCATCCAATACGCTTGTGACAGCTGTTGGAATCGCAATGCCGCTTTCTTGTTGAATAGCTTCCATCAATTTAGCATCTGTTTGGTTTGTATCCACGTCTAGTGCTGAAAGAACACTTTGTGGGAATTTGTATGGACTTGCAGTCGATACGACCACTGTAGGAGTTTCGTCTCCTGTTTCTTTCTTATATTTATCATACACAGCATCTGCAACTGCAGTGTGTGGATCTAATAAATAATGCTCGTTCGTGAATACATCATGAATCGTTTGAGCCGTTTCTTCTTGGCTTGCACGGTTTCCGTAAAATTGCTTGAATAGAGCAGTGTCTGTATTTGGAACAGAGTAGCTTCCGTTTTCTTTTAGGGAAGTCATGAGTGCGTTTGTTTCCTGTGAGCTACGTCCTGTTAATTCGAATACGAAACGCTCAAGGTTACTTGAAACAAGAATATCCATACTTGGAGAACTTGTTAATTTAAATTCGCGTAGTCGGTTGTATGTTCCTGTTTGGAAGAAATCAACAAGCACATCGTTTTCGTTTGAAGCACAGATGAGTTTGTTAATTGGCACACCGATTCCTTTTGCGTAGTAAGCTGCTAGGATGTTACCGAAGTTACCAGTTGGCACCACAACGTTCATTGGGTCGCCGATTTTAAGTGTGCCGTCTTTGACTAATTGTGCATACGCGAATACGTAGTACACGATTTGTGGGCAAAGGCGTCCAATATTAATCGAGTTAGCAGAAGAGAATTGGAATCCTTTTTCTGCAAGTGTTGCGTTTAACTCTTTATCCGCGAATAACTCTTTGACTTTTGTTTGCGCGTCATCGAAGTTTCCTTCTACACCATAAACAAATGTATTGTCGCCGGCTTGTGTGACCATTTGGCGTTCTTGGATGGTGCTTACGCCGCCTTTTGGATAGAAGACGATGATGTTTGTGTGATGTACATCCGCAAATCCTGCAAGAGCCGCTTTACCAGTGTCTCCAGATGTCGCTGTTAGAATCACGATTTCTTTGTCAGATTTGTTTTTCTTCGCAGCAGTTGTAAGTAAGTATGGCAAGATGGATAGTGCCATATCCTTGAAGGCAATCGTTCTTCCGTGGAAGAGTTCCATGAAATGACGGCTGCCAACTTTTTTCACGGGTGCGATTTCTTTTGTATCAAATGTTGTATCGTATGCAGAATGCACGCAGTCTGTAATTTCTTCTTTTGTAAAATCTGTTAAAAATGCAGATAAAATTTCAATGGCAATTTCTTGATAGCTTTGTGTTTTTAACACTTCCCAGTCTAGAGTCACTTCTGGGAGGGCAGTTGGTACATATAAACCACCGTCTTCCGCAATGCCTTTTAAAATGGCTTGTGAAGCTGTAACGCGGTTGTTTGTGTCTCGTGTACTAATGTATTGAATTGTGGACACTTGAGTCCCTCGCTTTCTAAAATTTCGTTGCGCTCATTGTACCATAAATCGCGGTCTAAACACAAAACACAGGCACATTCGAAGTGTAAAAGTTGAAGCTAGTATTCGTTTTCTAAGCAGAAAAGATTGTAAAGTAAAAATGAAAATTTAATTAAATTTTGAAGGGCAATCTATTGAAAACCAATAGAAAGATTGTTAAACTATTTATAGTAATTCGTTGCTAATTGCTTGTCTTTGAGAGGAACTCAAGGGCAGTTTTTTATTATCTAAAATCATTAAAAAGGAGTGAAAAAATGCTAAAACAGATTATTCCGTTTTTTAGTAAGTATAAAAAATATCCTTTCTTAGCGTTTTTTGCCATCTTAATCGAGGTGCTCTGTGAAGTAGCGCAACCGATTATTATGAAGCAAATTATCGACGAAGGGATTCCAAATAAAGACTTAGGCTTTATTGTGCAACAAGGATTCATTATGGTTCTAGTTGCGATTGTGTCTCTTTCAGCCGGTGTCCTTGGTGCGAAATTTGCATCGATTGCCGGTACTGGGGTAGCTGCAGAATTACGTTCTGCTGAGATGAAGAAGATTCAAGCTTTCTCATTTAAGAACATCGATCACTTCTCAAATGCTTCCTTAATTACGCGTATGACGAGTGACGTTAACAACATTCAAAATACAGCCATTATGACGATGCGTATTTTAGCGCGTGCGCCGATGATGTTTATCTTCGCGATCTTCTTTGCGGTAAGTATTAATGCGCAATTATCTCTTGTCTTTATGGTTGCAGTTCCAATCTTAGTGCTCTCATTAGCACTCATCATTTCTACAGCCTTTCCTCGCTTTAGAAAATTACAACAAGCAACAGACGGTATTAACCGTACATTACAAGAAAACTTTATCGGAATTCGCGTTGTAAAATCATTCGTACGTGAAACGTTCGAGAAGAAAAAATTCGGTAAAGAAAACTCTACATTTAGAGAACGTGCCCTACACGCAATGTATGTCGTAATGTGGAATAACCCGATCATGCAATTAACTATTTATGCAGTAACGATTGCAGTGATGTGGTTCGGTGGTGGACTCGTTATTAGCGGAACGATGACAACAGGGGACCTTATCAGTTTCATTTCTTATATTACCCAAATCTTGATGTCACTCATGATGATTTCATTCGTATTCGTCATGTTAACCATGACAAAAGCTTCTATGGACCGTATCTTCGAAGTGTTAGATACAAACATCGATGTCGAAGAACCAGAATATCCAATCACTGTGGACAAAGTCTATGGGGAAGTAGAATTCGACCATGTTCATTTCTCTTATGGAAAACAACAAGATGAAGAAGTGTTAAGCGATATCAGCTTTAAGATTAAACCAGGTGAAGTATTCGGGATTATCGGGCCAACAGGTTCAGGGAAATCTTCTCTTGTACAGTTGATTCCTCGACTCTATGACACCACTGCTGGTACGGTTCGTGTTGGTGGACATGATGTTCGCGAATATCGTTTTGCAGATTTACGTCAAAACGTATCGATGGTATTACAAAAGAACACGTTATTCTCTGGAACGATTCGTGAGAACCTCTTATGGGGAAATCCAGACGCTACAGAAGAAGAGATGATACAAGCGGCGAAACACGCTCAAGCTCATGACTTCATTATGGAAATGCCAGATGGATATGACACACGTGTAGAACAAGGTGGGTCAAACTTCTCTGGTGGACAAAAACAACGTCTTACAATTGCTCGTGCGATGTTACGTAAGCCAGCCGTGTTAATTCTAGACGATTCAACTTCAGCAGTGGATACAGCCACTGACTCGAAAATTCGTGAAGCGTTCTTCAACCATTTACCAGATACAACGGTGATTATTATCGCGCAACGTATTTCATCTATCCAAGGCGCAAACAATATTCTTGTATTAGATGATGGTAAAGTGAACGGATTAGGAACTCACGAAGAGTTAATGGAAACAAATGACTTGTATCGTGATATTTACGAAACCCAAATGAAAGGAGCCAAAGGAGATGAGTAGAAATAAAGGGCCAAAACGTCCAGAAAATATGAAACAAACTTTGGCGGACTTATGGGGGTATTTATGGAAGAGTAAATGGACTCTTGCAGTCGTTGTGGTCTGCTTAATCGTTTCAAGTGCATCCGGAATTATTGGGACATATGCGATTCGTCCGTTAATCAATGATTTTATTGCTACAGGGGATTTAGCGGGGCTAGCAAAAATGCTCGGCTTTATCGCTATTGTGTATGTACTAGGAGCAACAGCCAGCTACTTCTCAGCACGTTTAATGGTAACAGTTGGACAAAATACTATCGAAAAAATGCGTGCAGATTTATTCAACCATATTCAAAGCTTGCCAATTCGTTTCTTTGATACGAATAAGCACGGGGACTTAATGTCTCGCTTTACAAACGACTTTGAGAATATTCAAAATGCGTTTAACAACAGTATGTTAATGATTATCAGCTCAACGCTACAATTAGTATTGACGTTTGTGATGATGATGATTCTTTCGCCAATCTTAACAGTGCTTCTAATTGCGATGGTATTCTTGATGTTCCAAATCGTGAAGAAATTAGGTGCAAAATCAGGGAAGCAATTCGCTGCGCAACAAGCGATTCTTGGACAAGTCAATGGATTCGTAGAAGAGCATATTGAAGGACAAAAAGTAGTGAAAGTATTTAACCACGAACATAAAGTGCTTGATGAATTTGATAGACTCAACACTGAACTTCAAGAAGCTGCAAATAACGCACAATTCTATTCGACTATTATGTTCCCAATTTTAGGGAATATCAGTTACGTGAACTATGCGATTACGGCAGCGGTTGGTGGATACTTAGTGATTATTAATTGGATGGATATCGGGGGACTTGCCTCATTCCTACAATTCTCAAGAACATTCGCACAACCACTTGCTCAAATGTCTCAACAAATGAACGTACTACTTAGTGCGATGGCCGGGGCTGAACGTATCTTTGCCATTCTTCGTGAAGAACCTGAAGTCGATGAAGGAACGGTTACTTTGGACCAACGCGATCCAAAACAATGGTACTGGGTGGATGGTGACAAACGTATTCCAGTTGTTGGAAACATCCAACTACACAATGTTGACTTTGGCTATGTGCCAGGTGTGCGTATTTTAAAAGATATCAATGTATGGGCTGAACCAGGATTGAAGGTAGCCTTTGTTGGGGCGACTGGTGCTGGTAAAACAACTATCACAAACTTAATTAACCGTTTCTATGAAATTGATTCTGGGGTCATTACTTTCGACGAGATTCCAGTAACGAAGATTAAGAAAGATGACTTACGTAAGACGATTTCTATCGTGTTGCAAGATACGCATTTATTTACTGGAACGATTGCGGATAATATTCGTTATGGGAACTTGGATGCGACGAATGATGAAGTCATTAAAGCGGCAAAACTTGCCAACGCCCATAGCTTTATCAAACGTCTACCACAAGGATACCAAACAGAAATTACAGGAGACGGCGAAGGCTTGTCTCAAGGGCAACGTCAATTACTCGCAATTGCGCGTGCTGCCGTTGCGAACCCTAAAGTATTAATTCTAGATGAAGCAACAAGTTCGATTGATAGTCATACAGAAGCGTTGATTTCACGTGGTATGGACCAATTGATGGAAGGTCGTACTTCATTTGTAATTGCCCACCGTTTATCTACGATTCGTAATTCAGATGTGATTATGGTAATGGATCACGGTGAGATTATCGAACGCGGAGACCATGAGAGTCTTATGGAAAAACGCGGAATCTACTACAAACTATACACAGGCCAAATCGAACTCGATTAGTGCACAAATAATAGAAAAGAGATCCTTCAGATATTTTTATAGTACCTACAATAGCTGTACCGGAGTGAGCCTAGAGTCTCACTTCTTATCGATTTTCAAACTGACGCTGCGAATTAAAATTCCAAGCGTCAGTTTGAAAATCGATTACACTCGCTATTGTTGCTACTATAAAATCCGAAGGTCTCTTTTTTATGTGTAAATGAAATGCGATTGATGTTGTATAGTTATAGTCTTAAAAAAGAACTCTCGAAAATAAAAATGTAATCAAGGAAAGCTTGAAAACTTAATGAATAACGACCATAAATTATATTAGCGTTTTAAATTTTATAAAAACAAAAATAATCATCATCACAAGCTTCTGCAATATAATATGTATAGAAAAAATACTAGGGAGATGCACGTATTGGGAAATTACCTGAGTAGTTAATAGTAATTTTGGCGCATACTGGAGCGAGCTTTTTCGTAATCACCAAGGATATGACTACTAAAGTATCCATAACAGACCAAATTATATACCGGGTTGGACGGCAACAAGAAAAAAACAAAGAGAAGCTTTCAACTTTTCATTTTTCCTCTTAGGTGACAAAAGTTGGTTTAAAAACTTAGACCTGATTTTTTGAAAACTTAAAGAAAATACAGTAGTATATTTATTGCAAAAAATAAGGAGGTATGGATTGTTTGAAAAAATCAATTAAATTAATTGTAGCAACTTTAATCACTTTAACAATCGGTGTAATGCTATCTTCAACTGCACAAGCAGCAACAGTACACTATGTCGATTACGACAAAACAACTGAAACCATTAGAAAAGAAATCAAACAAGGTAAACCGACTGAAGCAGATTTTCAAGATGGATCACACGCGGTTTATGTATATAGAAAGAATAATACTTGTGGTGTATCCGTTCCTAAAAGAGGTCAAGAACTGCCAAATACTGGTACAGTAGCAAACACTGTTTCAGCCGTATTTGCGGTAGTGCTAGTAGCAGGTGGTCTGTACTTAGTGAAATCAAACAAGATGCGCAATATTGCTAAAACAGTTTTAGTACTTGGAGGCTTAGGAACATTCTTTGCTTTCCAAGGAGAAGTTTTAGCAGCAGACAGCTCAATCTTAGGTCAAATCATTGAACAAATGAACTTAGATCCTGAGGAAATCGATTGCTATGACTACGTTGGGTTTTATATTTCAAAAGAAACAACGACTTCTGAAGCAACGACAACAGTTGTAACAACAGAGTCAACAACAACGACTGAAACAACAACGGAAGAACCAACAACGACAACAGAAGCAACGACAACAACTGAACCAACAACGACGGAAGATCCAACAACTCAAACGATGACAACAACTTCTACAGAAGTCTATACGGTGGCTCCAACTGATCGGTTATAATGATGTAGCCTGGATAAACTCCAGGCTTTTTAGTTTGTGGAGAATCTAATACGATGAAAGACAGCTAAAGGACAAATATGCGGAACGAATTTTAATTGCTTTTTAAAAGTGAATACAGTACGATGAACTGTAACAAATGATAATGGGGAGATGAATCGATGAAAAAGTTTAGTAAGATGATTTTAGCAACATTAGCTACTTTGACATTAGGAGTAAGTGTAGCATCGCCTGCATCAGCTGCAAGTGTGAACTATGTTGACTACGATAAAACAACAGAAACAGTTAGAAAAGAAATTAAACAAGGGAAACCAACTGAAGCTGATGTACAAGCGGGAACACAAGTGACTTATGTTTATAAGAAAAACGGAACTTGTGGCGTATCAGTTTCAAAACAAGAAAAAGAATTACCAAGCACAGGTACAGTAGCTAATACAATTACATTGGTATTTTCAGTAGTACTTTTAGCAGGCGGTCTATACCTCGTTAAATCAAATAAAGCATCTCGTATTGCTAAAACTGTTTTAGTATTAGGTGGAGCAGGAGCGTTCTTAGCGACTCAAGGAGAAGTGTTAGCTGCGGATAGCTCAATTCTTGGACAAGTTGTAGAACAAAAAGATTTAACTCCAGAGCAAGTTGATTGCTATGACTATGTTGGATATGTTGTTACAACTGGTTCAACAACAACAGAAGCAACAACGACAGCTTTAACGACTGAATCAACAACAGAAACAACGACAGAGGCGACAACTGAGTCAACAACGACTACAGAATCGACTACGACAACAGAAACAACAACGACTGAAACAACAACTACCACAGCGACGACAACTACTACGGTGGAAGCTGTAACAACTACACAACCAGAAGTAGTGGCACCTACTGATACTTTATAGAAATCGTTAAAGTAAGAGGGAATAGGAAGGCTGACAAAGAGATTTTGTCAGTCTTTTTTAGTTAAGAGTCTATTAACATTTCAGTACAGGCTCTTTCTCTTTATATTTGTTCTATGCTATAATGACGGGGAGACTAGAAAGGATGAGTATATTACATGATTACTTTAAAATCAAAACGCGAAATTGACGCAATGGAAGAATCAGGTGCGCTTTTAGCATCGATTCACGTTCAGCTTCGTGATTTTATTAAACCTGGTGTCACAACTTGGGACATCAATCAATTTGTACAAAAGAAAATCGAAGAAGCGGGTGGATCAGCACCGCAAATTGGATACGAGGGATATAAATACGCAACGTGCCAAAGTATCAATGACGAAATCTGTCACGGATTCCCACGCCGCAAACCGTTAAAATCAGGCGACTTAGTAAAAGTAGATTTCTGCGTGGAACTTAAAGGCGCTTTATCAGATTCTTGCTGGAGCTATATCGTTGGCGAAAGCACTCCAGAAATCGACCATTTATATGAAGTAACAAAGAAAGCTTTATACTTAGGAATTCAACAAGCAAAAGTTGGAAATCGTATTG
>CAUPXN010000019.1:0-18576 GCA_963515505.1 uncultured Streptococcus sp. | reverse complement strand
CGTGAAGAACGTCAAAAACAACGCTTGGCAGAAATTTAAGCAAAAAGCCTTGAAATACTTTCAATAAAGCCTCTTCTTTTGGTACAATAAGGAGAGTTATGAAGAACAAGGACAGTTCAAAGGAGGAACAAACGTGTCTTTCGAAGTAGAAACACAAGAAACATTAAATGACCAATTACAAGTTCGTCGTGAAAAAATGAATCAATTACGCGAAAAAGGAATCGATCCTTTCGGTACTGGATTCAAACAAAAAAATACAACTGAAGAAATCCACAACCAATTTGAAGGAGCTACTAAGGAATCTCTTGCGGAACAAGAGCCTGTAACGGTTCAAATTGCTGGACGGTTGATGACAAAACGTGGAAAAGGAAAAGCTGGTTTTGCCCACATTCAAGATGGCAAAGGCCAAATCCAAATTTACGTACGTAAAGATGCTGTTGGAGATGATGCGTACGAAGTGTTCACTAAAGCAGACTTAGGGGACATCGTTGGTGTTGTAGGAACTGTCATGGTTACAAACACTGGTGAGTTGTCTGTTAAAGCAGAGCAATTCGTTCATTTAACAAAAGCGCTTCGTCCACTTCCTGATAAATATCACGGATTAACAAACGTAGAACAACAATACCGTCAACGTTACTTAGACTTAATCAGTAACCGCGAAAGCTTCGACCGTTTCGTTACACGTAGTAAAATTATCCGTGAAATCCGTCGTTACTTAGACGAACGTGATTACTTAGAAGTTGAAACTCCAGTACTACACACATTAGCGGGTGGGGCAAATGCTCGCCCATTTATCACACACCACAATGCGTTAGACATGGAATTATACATGCGTATCGCTACTGAATTACATTTAAAACGTTTAGTAGTAGGTGGTATGGAACGCGTATACGAAATCGGACGTGTGTTCCGTAACGAAGGTATTGATACAACTCATAACCCTGAATTTACTTCAATCGAAATCTATACAGCTTACACAGACTACAAAGATGTCATGGATTTAACAGAAGGAATCATCTCAGACGTTGCTAAGAGAGTATTAGGAACAACATTAGTTCCTTATGGCGAACATGAAGTGGAATTAAAAGCTCCATGGAAGAGAATTCATATGGTAGATGCGATTAAAGAAGTAACAGGCGTTGACTTCTGGCCGCATATGACAGACGAAGAAGCACGCGCTATCGCGAAAGAAAAAGGCGTGAAAGTCGAAGATTCAATGACATTCGGACATGTCGTGAACGAATTCTTCGAAACATTCGTTGAAGAAACATTAATCCAACCAACCTTCATCTACGGACATCCAGTGGAAGTATCTCCATTAGCCCGTAAAAATGATGAAGACCCACGCTTCACAGATCGTTTTGAATGCTTCATCTGTACAAAAGAATACGGAAATGGCTTCACGGAGTTAACTGACCCAATCGATCAACGTGAACGTTTCATGAAACAAGTAGAAGAAAAATCTGCTGGGAACGACGAAGCGCATCCACACGATGAAGACTTCATCCAAGCGTTGGAATATGGTTTATCTCCAACGGGTGGGGTAGGTATCGGAATTGACCGTTTAGTCATGTTACTAACAAACAGCCAATCAATCCGTAACGTCCTATTATTCCCAACAATGAAAAACTTAGACTAATATTGAATTTAGTGCCCCGTTTAAGGTTCGCCTTAGACGGGGTGTTTTTTTGTTTAACCGCAATTACCATATTTGGTAATTATCATATTTGATAATTTCGAAAATAAACTCAAGAAGAACGGCCGCTTTTTAGCATACTTAAAGTAACAAATGTTCACAGGGTTGTAGTTGACTTTCCGAACATTTGAATATACTATGAGGAGAAGTTGGAAGAGTACGCTTTTCCAGATTCAATTTTTATAGATAAAAGAGACCTGCACACAATTTGAGCACGGCTTGAATAGGGTGTTTTTACTAAAGGAGAACTAATGAAATATTTTAAACAATTTGGTTGGATCATGATTGTGACCTGTATCGGTGAAATCATGAAATATTACATCCATCTTCCAATTCCAGCAAGCATTTATGGGCTCATTCTAATGATGGCTTTATTAATGACGGGGGTTGTTAAAATTGAAAAAGTTTACCAAGCAGGAACGTTTTTAATCGAGATTATGTCGTTAATGTTTATCCCAGCAGCCGTTGGAATTATCGAGTCGTGGGATCAGCTGCATCGTATTATTGTACCAGTATCTATCATCACGATTATTACGACATTTGTAGTGATGATTGTTTCAGGAAAAGTAACGCAATTTGTCCTCGAGAAAGGAGCCCAAGATGGTGAATCAACTCGTTCTTAATACAGCGACCATTGGGTTCGTGATTAGTATAATCGGTTTTGAAATTGGCGTATTTTTACGTGACCGTTATAAATGGCCAATCTTTAACCCGCTACTTGTAGCGATTATTTTCGTAATTATTGTGTTGAATGTCTTTGATATCAACTATGATAGCTATTATGCGAGTGCGGATAGCTTAAGTTATCTCTTAACGCCTGCAACGGTTTGTTTAGCGATTCCATTGTATCAACAAATTGAACAATTGAAGAAGCATAAAGGCGCCATCTTCGCAGGGATTACTGCGGGGGTATTGACGAGCTTATGCACGGTTTGGGTGTTATCAATGCTCTTCCGATTGTCGCATGAAGAGTACGTAACTTTATTGCCAAAATCAATTACGACTGCCATTGGAATGGGCTTGTCTCAAGAGACAGGTGGCTATGTGACGATTACGGTGGCTGTGATTATTCTTACAGGGGTTCTAGGAAATATGTTCTGTGAAATCATTTGTAAAGTAACAGGAATTACGCATCCAGTTGCGAAAGGGATTGCGATTGGAACGTCTTCCCATGCGATTGGGACAGCACGTGCTATGCAATTAGGTGAAGTCGAAGGTGCGATGAGTGGTTTATCCATTGTGATTTCAGGAATGATTACTCTAGTAGGTGCGCAAATTTTTGCAGGGTTTATTTAAGAAGTGGAGAAAAAGCAGAATTTCTGTTTTTTCTCCTTTTGTTTTTGCCTTTGTCATACAAATTTAATGGAATAGTATTCGAAAACGTATAGTATTTATGCGGATTTAGGGCTATGATGGAGATGAACATACTTCATATAGAAAAGAGCGAGCGTTATGGAAAAACATTGGTGGCAAGAAGTCGTCGTTTATCAAATTTATCCACGTAGTTTTAAGGATTCAAACGGGGATGGAATTGGTGATTTAAGAGGGATTATTGAGAAGCTCGATTATTTACACACGCTAGGAATTGGAGCAATTTGGCTCTCTCCAGTATACAAGTCACCTAATGATGATAATGGTTATGATATTTCTGACTATGAAGACATCATGGACGAGTTCGGAACGATGACGGATATGGAAGAGTTGATTTCAGAAGCGGATAAGCGCGGTATAAAAATTGTTATGGACCTCGTTGTGAACCATACGTCTGATGAACATCATTGGTTTATTGAGTCAAGAAAAGGAAAAGACAATCCATACCGTGATTACTATGTGTGGGCAGATCCTGCCGAAGATGGCGGAGCACCCACAGATTTACAGTCAGTCTTTTTAGGTAGTGCATGGAAATACGATGAAGCCAGTGGTCAACATTTCTTGCATTTATTTAGTCAAAGACAACCTGATTTGAACTGGGAAAATGACAAAGTGCGCCGTGAAGTCTATGACATGATGAATTTCTGGATTGATAAGGGCGTTGGCGGATTCCGCATGGACGTGATTGATTTAATCGGGAAGATTCCTTTAGAAGGGATTACGTCAAATGGGCCAAAATTGCATGAATACCTACAAGAAATGAATAAGGCAACTTTCGGAGACAAAGATTTATTGACGGTTGGGGAAACATGGGGAGCGACGCCAGAAATCGCGAAGCTCTATTCAAATCCAGCACGTCATGAATTATCGATGGTCTTTCAATTTGAACATTCACTCTTAGACAATGAGCCAGGGAAAGAAAAGTGGGACCTTAAACCGCTCGATGTAAGTGAATTAAAGGCGGTTCTTTCAAAATGGCAAACGGAACTTGGAAACGAAGGTTGGAATTCACTATTCTGGAACAACCATGATCTACCAAGAATCGTGTCACGCTGGGGAAATGATAAGGAATATCGTGTTCGCAGTGCCAAGGCATTCGCCATTCTGCTACATATGATGAAAGGAACTCCTTATATTTATCAAGGCGAGGAGCTTGGACTGACGAATACTCCAGTTTCTAGCATAGAAGAGTTGGATGATATTGAGTCCATTAATATGTATCATGATCGTATTGCTAGAGGATTTAGCGTTGAGTCGATTATGGAATCTCTAAATGCAAAGGGGAGAGACAATGCGCGTAGACCAATTCCGTGGACTGCCGAAGCGAACGGGGGATTTACAACGGGGACACCTTGGTTAGCTCTCAACCCAAACTACAAAGAGATTAATGTAGAAGCAGAGCTACAAAATCCAGACTCTGTATTCCATACGTATCGAAAACTCATTCAGCTTAGAAAAGACCATCCAATCGTGGTTTGGGGCGATTATGAGCTTCTTGAAACGTCTTCTAATGTGTTCGCATATTATCGCACGCTTGGGGAAGAAAGATGGTTAACGGTCGTGAATTTATCAGATTCCGAGGAAGAAATCTCTGTAGATGCCCGATTTAATAAGGTTTTGGTGACAAATACAGTGGAGGAGGTTACAGATTTACACGCTTACAAACTTTCTCCATGGCAAGCCTTTGTAGTGGAATTGTCTGGCAATTGAAACAATTTTCATATATAATGTAAGTGCATAAAAATAGGTAAAATAAATTGTGAAATTTTTGTTAATAACTTTTCACAAACAAAGTTGCTAGATACTGTTGCAATAATAATTAAATTTGTGATAATATATATTTTTCATTCAACAAATATGAAAAAATATGGTATAATAGTTTGAATAAAAATAAAAGGAGAAAGGGGATGGACGATGAAAGCATTTTTAGTGAAATTACAAGAAGGTTTTAAATCATTAGGTTTAGCGAGTCAATTGGGAATTACGCTTGGCCTATCTTTAGCGATGCTAGCAGGTGTTTACGGTATTTCACAAGCGATGAGTCCGATGCAAAAAGTGACTCAAGTCGTAGAAGTACAAACAAGTGCGCCAGCAAATTCGTCAACTCCTTCAAGTAATACTGAAAAGAAAGAAGTCGCCGAGAAAAAGCAAGAGACAACTCAAGCTCCAACAACTGAATCTGTAACTACAGAAAAACAAGTGGTTACTGAAGAAGAAAAGAACGCAAGAAACGTTCAAGGAAATGTTGCGCAGGCAACTCCAAGCCAAGAGCGCAGAAGAGAAGAGTCAGAAAATGGTCCTCAGACAAGAGAAGCAACTCCAACTGAAGTTCCTACAGTTACTTCAAGTTCAGAAACAGTAGCAACACCACCGCAACGCTTGAAACCGTTAGGGAATACGGGACAAGAGTTTGCGACGTTGGACCAAGCTACAGCATGGATGAAGGAACAGTTAGACCAATCAGCAAAAGACCAAGAAGCTGGGAAGCAAAATTGGGTTTATTCTGGAAGAGCTTATGAAATTCCATGGAGTGACGGGTCTAAGACCGCAACCGTTGATTTAACGAAAATTGAGTCTTACACACCAGCTCCTACACCAACAGAAACAACTTCTGCACAGACGGTCGAAACGCCTGGAACAGATCATTTATAAAATTGAGCACTTTGGTAGCAATGCCGAAGTGCTTTTTTGTGCTTACAGGATAGGAAACGAAGCAGGTTTATGATAAAATAAGCTTATCTTATTAGAGGAGTGAATGTAAGTGGAAAATAAAGGACGTCGTATTTTAAGCGTTATTATCTCGATTGTGATTATTGCAGTGTATGCATTTTTACGTTTCCAACGTTTTCAAGCAAAACAGGAACGCCAAAAAGCGCAACAAGAACAAGTGAAAAATTCTCAAGTGGTGCAACAAGCCTTGCAAGATAATCAAAATAAATTAAACGAAGCTGCTGCGAAAATTAAACAAGCAGCGGATAGCGTTAAAGACAAAAACTCAACAACTGAATCAGAAGAGTTGAAGAATGCTGAGATGAATAAAGCTATCGATGATGGATACAGCATTGTTAAAACAAATGGTAAATTTTATATCGTTAAAGATAATGATTTCTCAAAAGCAGTTGAATTAACAGGAGTAACAGAAGCGCTTGTAATCCCTACTACAGAAGAAGAGAAAAACTCAAAATATAATGTGCTAGTTGTGAAAAAAGACGGAGAATACCGAATTGTTGATGAAACAAAAGATGGAAAAGACGTCTTAGTCTTAACCGGTGAAACCATCACTGAAGGTACAACATTCGTATTAAAAGGAGATACGCTGTATATCAAATAAAAGGATGTGAGGAAAGGCGCTTATAGGCGATGACGGTTCGCAGTTTAGCCGTAAGCGGTCTGTAAGACCGTGCGGACTAAACTCGAAAGGCTTGAGCCTATGCCTTTCCGAACTCAACTATACAAGGATGTGAGCAAAAAGGACATCAGCAAATTTGCTGATGTCCTTTCTTTTATCTTTTAATAAGCCATTTTATTTCTCGGCTAATAGTGTCACAAATCTCATTTTAATACGATTGCCGTTTTCGTCCGTTTTATGGAGTTGACCAAAGTCTTCATTATATTTATGCAATGTCCAGCCAGCGTAGTAGTCTTTCAATTCGCCACTTGCAAAAGTCTTAGGAAAGTTCACTGGACATGGCGCGTCTTCTGTCGACATGGCCGCCACGATGAGGTTGAACCCGCCAGGTGCCGTATGGGATTGCATATTTTCAATCACATCAGGAATCGCATACGAATCTAAGAACATTAGTACCACTGTTGAAATAATGACGTCATAGAGACCGCCAGGAATATCTGCACTCTCAATGTTATAAGGTTGAATATCGATATTAAGGCCTTCTGCTTCCGCAATCTGTGCTAATTTTGCAAGGCTCATTGAGTTAATGTCGAGCGAAGTCACATCGAAGCCTTTCTTCGCTAAGTATAAGCTATTTCTTCCTTCGCCACTTCCAAGGTCGAGCACCTTTCCTTTTGGAAACTTCGGCGTCGCCTCAATCACTTCCGAATGCGTACGAGTGAGGTCGTATTTTTTGGCAAAGTAATCTTCAGGCGTGCAATAAAAAGTGAGATAGCATTTCAAGTCATCGCTTGCTGGAGAAACGCGGTGCCATGCTTGAGGTTCGACAAATGGAATTTCGGAATCTTTTGTAAAGAGATGCTGGGCTAAAACATTTCCGTCTGCATCAAGTTCATAGAAGGTAAGCACGCCTTCTAAAATCGTGAGGTGTGCCCAAGTCCCCACTTTGGTATTATGCATTTTTTGGAAGGGCTCGGGTAAAGTTGTCGCCGTCCAAGTCGGCATTGTTTTATAAGGAATTAATTCGTGCTCCATAAGAAAGCTCCTTTCGAGGTTGTCATTCTCATTGTACAAGAAAATGAAAGGCTAGAAAAATATTAGCTATTATATAGTAGTTTTAAAACCGATATAACTAATAGTTATAACCGGCAATAAAAAAGTGTTAATTGACTAGAAGGTGGTTTGTTGGTATCCTATTAACATGTTTATAAGACACGTTGATGAGAAGAGTAAAAGTGGAACTTTTCAGTAGAGAGTCTCGGGTGGTGAAAAGAGACATGAGTAGAAGCTTTGAAGATGGCCTCGGAGTGTTAATCGTTGAATGATTAGGCGATTACGGGTAAGCCCGATACAGCTTTCTGTTTTGATTGAAACAGACTGAGATAGTATTTGTGAGAATACTATAAACAAAGGTGGTAACACGAGAATTTGACTCGTCCTTTTGCTAACCCATGTTAGTGAGGGGACGATTTTTGTTTGAGCAAAAGAAAGGAGAACACATGATTAAATTAGAAAACATCGACGTGACCTTTACGCAAGGTAAGAAAGTCGTAAAAGCCGTTCGAAATGTTTCTGTCAATGTGGAAGACGGGGATATCTATGGAATTATCGGATATAGTGGTGCTGGTAAAAGTACGCTAGTTCGTACCATTAACTTACTTCAACGTCCTACTAGTGGAAATGTGGAAGTCAATGGCGTAGATTTATTGAAATTGAAACCAAATGAATTGCGTGATGCACGTAAGAAAATTGGGATGATTTTCCAACACTTCAACTTAATGAATACGTTAAGCGTCTTTGACAATGTGGCGTTCCCGCTAAAAAAAGCGAAGAAACCGCTAGTGGAAGAAGGAGAAACAGCTGTTGATCCAAACGCGGAACCAAAATTGGTGAAGTTAACGAAGAAAGAAATTAAAGAGAAAGTTGATTCTCTCTTACAATTGGTTGGTCTTGAAGATAAAGCAAACAGCTATCCAAGCCAACTTTCTGGGGGACAAAAACAACGTGTGGCGATTGCCCGTGCGTTAGCCAACGACCCAGACGTATTGCTCTGTGACGAAGCGACAAGTGCGCTTGACCCTAAAACAACATACTCAATCTTAGAGTTGTTGAAGAAGGTTAATGAGCAATTAGGAATTACGATTGTGATTATCACGCATGAAATGCAAGTCGTTAAAGAAATTTGTAATAAGGTTGCCGTAATGGAAGACGGTGAAGTGATTGAGCAAGGAACAGTGCTTGATATCTTTACAAACCCACAACGCAACTTAACAAAAGATTTCATTGATACAGCAACTCATATCAACCAAGGAATTGAAACAGTTCTCTCACACGAACAGTTATTGAATCTGAAAGATGGAGATTACTTAGTGAAAATTTCATTCGTCGGTGCTTCAACAGGGGAACCGTTGATTACGAAATTATCAACTCAATTCCAAGTAGCAGCGAATATCTTATTCGCCAACGTGGAAATCATCCAAGAAACTCCAGTAGGAACATTATTGGTTGGTTTATCAGGCGAACAAGAAAGCATCGAAAATGCACTTTCTTACATTAAAGGACAAGGCGTTTCAGTAGAAGTCTTAGAAGAAAAGGGAGGTGCCTAAGATGAATTTATTAGCCTTTATCGATTTTAAAACTTGGTTCCCAAACATCGATGCTAAAGTATGGTTGGAAATTCAAAAAGCCACACTTGATACATTAATCATGGTTGGGTTAACAGGTTTAATCGCGGGTATCTTAGGGATTGCTTTAGGTGTGACACTAGTTGTTACGCGTGAAGGAAACATCCTTGAAAACAAAGGATTGTACTTGGTACTTGATAAAGTGGTGAACTTATTCCGTTCGATTCCATTTATCATCCTTGCCATGTTACTGATTCCAGTAACTCGTGCAATCGTAGGAACAACCATTGGTATTCCAGGAGCGATCGTTCCGCTAGTGTTCGCAACCGTTCCATTCTACTCTCGTCAAGTGCAATTAGCGTTGACCGAAGTAGATAAAGGGGTTATCGAAGCGAGTGAAGCAATGGGATGTACACCGCTAGAAATTATCTTCCGCGTGTACTTAAAAGAAGGCTTGCCAAGCTTAATCCGTGCAAGCTCACTAACAATTATCAGCTTAATTGGTTTAACAACCATGGCCGGAGCGTTTGGTGCCGGCGGTATCGGTAACGTAGCTATCTCACGTGGTTATAACCGATTCCAAGGAGACGTAATCGTGGTAGCCACAATTATCATGTTAATCATCGTCTTCACCTGCCAAGCAATAGGTGACTATTTAGAGAAAAAAGCCACTAAATAACAGGATGCGAGGAAAAGCGTTTAGAGGCGATGACGGTTCGCAGGTTAGCCGCAAGGGACTTGGAACAAGTCGTGCGGACTAACCTCGAAAGGCTTGAGCCTCTGCTTTTCCGAACTCAACTACACAGGATGTGAGCAATCGCGTTCAGAAATGGAACGTTGGACCGGAACACCAGAAGGAACGTGAAACGTTCTGCGGATGTTTCGGGAAACGCACGCCATTTCTGCGATTGCGAGCTCAACTACACCAGGATGTGAGACATTTCATCCAAAAACAAATAATCAAACCAACACAAAAAGGGGAAAAACAAAATGAACATTAAAAAATTATTCGTAGCTGCAGCGGCAGCATTAACATTAGCAGCATGTGGAGCTGCACAAACATCAAACTCATCAAGCTCAGCTTCATCAGAAGCAAAACAAGAAAACAAACACGTTAAAATCGGGGTTAACGCTGGTAACCACGAAGTTTGGGATGATATCATTGCTCGCTTGAAAGAAAAAGAAGGTATTGAAGTAGAATTAGTAGAATTTACTGACTACGTACAACCTAACCAAGCGTTAGAAAACGGAGACGTTGACTTGAACGCTTTCCAAACAATCATTTACTTAGAGCGTTTCAACAAAGAACAAGGAACACACATCAAACCAATCGGCTACACAGTTATTGCTCCAATGGGTGTTTACTCTAAGAAAATTAAAAACGTAAGTGAATTAAAAGATGGCGATACAATTGCTATTCCTGAAGACACTTCAAACAACTCACGCGCATTACGTTTACTACACGCAGCTGGCGTAATCAAATTAAAAGATCCTAACAACACTTTAGCAACTAAAGATGACATCGTTGAAAATCCTAAAAATATCCAAATCAAAGAATTACCTGCTGGACAAACAGCTCGTGCTTTAGATGATGTTGCTGCTTCATTAATCAACAACGGTTTCGCTGTTGAAGCTGGATTCCAACCAACAAAAGATGCTATCTTTATTGAACAAATCACTGATTCTTCACAACCTTACTACAACGTAATTGCTGCTAAAGAAGGTAACGAAAACAACGAAGTTTACAAAAAAGTTGTAGAATACTACCAATCACCTGAAACAGCTAAGAAAATCGAAGAAGTTACAAAAGGTGCTAGCGTACCAGTTTGGGAAAAAGCTAAATTAAACAACTAGGATGTGAGAAAAAGCAAAATGTAACATATATGTTACATTTAGAAATAACAAAACCTTAAGAGGCGTGCTTAGCATGCCTCTTTATTCAATGAAAGAAGGCAAAGACGATGAGCGAAATTAAACAAAAAGCACAAGCGTTAAACGAATATCTTGTCGCAACAAGAAGACATTTTCACGAAAATCCAGAATCAAGCTTAAAAGAGTACGATACTGCTGCCTACATTCAAAAAGAATTGACTGCATTTGGAATCCCATTTGAAAAAGTGGCCGAAACAGGGACGTTAGCTATTATTAAAGGGGGTAAAGGAGAAGGAAAGACCGTTTTACTTCGTGCTGATATCGATGCACTAGAACTTCCTGACTGCACTGGTAAACCTTATGCGTCTAAACGTCCAGGATTAAACCATGCTTGTGGACATGATGCGCATACAACAATGGGGCTAGGAACGGCTAGAGTATTGAATGAATTGAAAGATTCATTTGCAGGAAATGTCTTAATTGCATTCCAACCTGCAGAAGAAATCGGTGCGGGAGCGAAGCAATTTGTCGCTTCTGGAAGAATCGACAACATCGATGAATCTTTTGCAATTCACGTCAATTCAGGACTACCCGTTGGATCGTTTGCGGTTGAAGGTGGACCAGTGAATGCTTCATGTGATATTTTTAAAATCAAAATCACAGGAAAGAGCGCGCACGTTGGACGTCCTCATTTAGGTCATGATGCGCTTGTGACAGCCAGCGAAGTTGTTGTTGCATTGCAAACCATCGTCGCTCGTGAAGTGAATCCAATCGACCGTGCTGTTGTCGGAGTTGGGAAATTAAATGCAGGAACACGTTACAATATCGTAGCCAACGACGCTGAAATCGAAGGGACGATTCGTGCATTTAGCCATGAGACACGTGCTCATTTGAAAGAAGCGGTAACGCGTATCGCTAAAGGAATCGCTGAACTCAATCGTTGCGAATTTGAAATCGATTGGTATGATGCGGCAGCTCCAGTGATTAACACTCCAGAGCTAGCAGAAGAATTCCAAAAAGTAGTTTCGAAAGTAGAAGGAATCGACAACCTAATCACAAAATACGAATCATCTATGGGTGCCGATGATTTTGCGGACTACTTAGTGAATAAGCCTGGTGTTTATGGCTTACTTGGTAGCCAATCTGGTGAAGACACGGCTTATGGGCATCACCATGAAAAATTCGATATCGATGAGCGTGTATTAGCGCTTGGTGTTGAAATTGAAGTGAAGTATTTCTTGAGCAGACTTGCTTAAAAATTGAGTGGAAAGGGTCGAAATGTTTTTCGGCCTCTTTTTCATTTAAAAACGTTAAAAAACTTTAAGTTTTACTGAAATGTCATAGGCAAGAAAGAAGCCGTATGCTATAATTCTTTTGTGTCTGAAACTAGAACAGTTGTTTTTCAGAAAGAGATTATGAAAAGGTGCTCGGGAGAAAACGATGAAACCATTATTAGAACAATTAGAACTAAATACGAAACAAGATAAAATCATTTACCGACACGATTTAATGCCGGAAGAAGAGTTGACAGCAAGTCTTGTCTGGGAGTATTCAGATAAGCTAGCAGCGTACTTACATGAAACATACAAAGGGAATAAATCTCCAATCGTGGTTTATGGTCATAAACATCCATTTATGTTGGTGTACTTTTTGGCTTGTGTAAAATCAGGTCATGCCTATTGCCCAGTTGATGTGAATACACCAATCGACCGCGTTGAAGATATTATCGCCACAGTGAAGAGTCCAGTCGTGCTCGTGAGTGAAGATATTTCACTAGATGCATCAACATTGACAGTTTCTGAAGCTAAAGAAGTGATTGCTTCAACGACGGAACGTATTTCAAAAGAACATTATGTTCAAGGAGAAGATATTTTCTATATTATCTTTACTTCTGGAAGTACAGGGAAGCCAAAAGGAGTTTCGATTACTTACAATAACTTGAACCATTTCTTGGATTGGTATACAGGGTATTACAAAGAGAAAGGCCCTCAAGTCTTCCTTGGGCATCCGCCATTCTCATTTGATTTATCAGTGATGTCGCTTTGGCCAGCGCTCTATATGCATGCGCCACTGGTTCAAATTGATAAAGAGCATTTACAAGATTTCAAAGTGTTGTTTAAAACATTAGAAGAATCGAAAGCAACGGTGTGGATTTCAACGCCATCGTTTGCGGAAATGTGCTTGGTGGATCCAAGTTTCAACCAAGAACTACTTCCTGAATTAGAGCAATTTGTGTTCTGCGGGGAGAAGTTATTTAGTTCCACTGTTGAAAAGCTAATGGAACGATTCCCACGCGCAGAAGTGGTGAACACGTATGGACCAACGGAATCAACCGTTATGGTAACATGGATGTCATTAACACGAGAATTGTTAGAGAAATATCCAGATAATCTTCCAGTAGGTGTGATTAAGCCTGGGACAACCGTTTTAATTGATGGACCAGAAAGCGGAGAAATTATCATTTATGGGAATACAGTAGCAAAAGGCTATTATGAAAATCCTGAAATGAATGCGAAACATTTCTTTGAAGTAGATGGTGAGCGTGCATACCGTACAGGGGACGTGGGACACTTTGAAGGAGATTTATTGTTCTGCGAAGGACGAATCGATTTCCAAATCAAATTACATGGTCACCGTATCGAGTTGGAGGATATTGACAATAACTTATTGAAGAATCCGAAAATTCGTCAGGCCGCAACGGTTCCTTCGATGGCAGATGGGAAAGTAAAATCCATTACTTCGTTTGTCGTGTATAATGAACCAATTGAAAAACGTTTTGAAACAGTTAAACTCGTGAAAAAAGAATTGGCGCAACATGTGCCGGAATATATGATTCCAAAGAAAGTCGTCTTCTTAGACGAGATGCCGTTGAACAATAACGGTAAAATTGATAAAAAACAATTAAAGGAGCTTGTGTAGTCGATGCATTATTTTGAAGGTCTCTCTTTCTTTATGACGCTAGGATTCGTCTTAATCGTGGCGTTCATACTAAATGTCTTTCAAAAATCTACGTATTATCTATCATTACTATTCTCATTAGTGATGGTCTATTTCGTGTTTATCAAAACGCCAGACCAACTGATTGCGTTATTGGGATTTGTAGTGTTAGGGTATATTTTGATGCAGTTGACCTCTAAGCTTAAAGAGCGGAAGAAGACGATGCCGATGATGGTATTGCTAGCGGGATTACCGTTAATTGTGGTGAAATTATTGCCTGTATTTAAGGTGAATGGATTTGGATTTTTAGGAATTTCATATATGACCTTCAAATTAGTCCAAATCATTATCGAGATGTATGACGGGTTGATTGAAAAGCCGATCTCTGTTCTCGATTACACACATTTCTTGTTATTCTTTCCAGCGCTCAGTTCCGGACCGATTGACCGTAGTCGCAGATTTATGGACGATTGGCATAAACAAAGAAGTCGGGCGGAGTACTTAGAACTGGCAGGCACAGGTATTTTTAGGTTAGTTTTAGGTTTATTCTATAAATTGGTATTATCTGGAATGGTATTCCAACATATGAATGGACCAATGGGGAAAGACGTGACCTATCTCATCGGGTATATGTATCTTTACACCGCGTACTTGTTCTTTGACTTTGCTGGATACAGTTTAATGGCGGTAGGGGCAAGTAATATTCTTGGTGTCGAGACGCCGATGAACTTTAACTTCCCATTTATCAGTATCGACATTAAAGATTTCTGGAACAGATGGCATATTACGCTGTCGACATGGCTACGAGACTTTGTTTTTTCTCGTGTGGTTATGCGATTCATGCGTAAGAAAGTCTTTAAGAAGAGACTGACGACGGCGATGGTTGCCTATATGATTAATATGACCTTCATGGGATTTTGGCATGGGGTGACACTGGACTACATCATCTACGGTGTGTATCACGGGGTACTGATGGCGTCATTTGAATGGTATCAGAAGAAGTCGAAGTTTTATAAGAAAAACAAGAATAAGACATGGTATAAAATCACAAGCTGGCTCATTACGATGCATTTAGTGATGTTTGGATTCTTGATTTTTTCAGGAAAACCATTATTATGGATAAGTAAATTAATTTCAATGTAATAGGAGGGATTTCCATGGAAGAAAGAATTTTAGAAATTTTAGAAGAAATTTGCGAAGATGAAGTAGTATACGAAGATAAAGACATCAACTTAAAAGAAGAAGGGTTAATGGATTCATTAGCATTCGTTGAACTACTTGTTCGCTTAGAAGAGTTCGGTATCGAAGTGGCTCCAACAGAAGTGACATACGAAGAAATCGATGCTCCAAATAAAATTATTAAATACGTTTCAGAACGTGTTGGTTAATTTAAAATAGTAAAAGGCGCTTCCTGTCGAGTAGGAGGCGCCTTTTGCGTACTTAGAATTTAATATTTAACAGTTTGTTTACTTCTGTATAAGCGGACTGAATTCGCTCGAGCGTTTTTTTGTCTACGGTATGTTCTAGAGGGCCGCCTGGCATATAGTTTTCTGCGAGAAAGACTTGATAGTCGTAAGCTGGTCCTCCCATAAAGCTGCGGTCGATTTCAGTACGTGAAACCCATGTTGGATGAGCCTTAACACTTGTGAGGGTCGTCTTGCCGTTTTCTTTTTCGATGGTGATATCCATAATCACGCCACGCTCTGTCCAGATGTTTTCCAACGTTTCGACGCGTTGGTTCGAAAGGAGATTTCCCATCGAGTAGATGATGAATTTCTTTTCACCGTCTTTTGTAATCGTTTCGGTTGGTTCAATGACGTGTGGATGTCCGCCAAAAACGACATCGGCACCCCATTCGATCATTTGGTGATACGTATCGATTTGCCCTTGTGTTGGATGGAGATGATATTCTTCTCCCATTTGTGGCAATACAATCGTAAAGTCGGCAATTTCTTCAGCGCGTTGGATGAGTTGTTTTACCTTTTGCATATTCAAATCGTATAAGTGGTTGTTATATTCTTCGTCGGTAAGGCTTGCTTCGATTCCGTTGAAGCCATACGCAAATCCAAGGATAGCGACTTTAATGCCATTGACTTCTTTTACAAGAATGCCTTCAGAGGGGTCGACTTTTACTCCGAAAATATCAAGTCCGTTTTTGCGGAAAGCATTGGCTGTATATTTCAAGCCTTCGATGCCTGTATCAAGAATATGGTTATGCGCTAAGTCGAGGACGTCGTATCCGGCGTCTTTAATGCTCTGAATCACTTCTTCGGGCGCGTTAAAAATCGGATAACCAGCAAGAGGTTCGTTTGGATTGATGGTTCCTTCGAAATCGCCGATTGCAAGGTCTGCGCTGGATACGAGAGGTGTAATTTGCTCGTAGTCGTTTTTGAAATCATATGATGTCCCATCAAATGCACTTCCATAAACAATATCATGATAGAGCATATCTCCGCTTGCGGTGATGCGAGCAACTTGCTTATTCGTTGGTGGTGACTTCGGGTTATTTGGTGTGGAAGCATCTTGATTTTGTTCAGAGGATGGTTTCGCGGTTTGAACGGTCTCTATATTTTCTTGTGCAGAAGGGCGCGTAACAAATCCTGCTGCAATCGTAAATACAGATAAGATACAAATCCCATAAAATTCCATTCGCTTTATTTTGTCACTCTGTGAATTACCTCTCATAAATTCCCCTCCAATACCTGTTGTAACTGTATTATACTCCGAATTAATTCCTATTTAAATAGTAATTTTGGAATATGAAGAAATAAATAATTTAATCACAATCCCTCTAGAATTACTCGGTGGATAGCTATATAATTTAGTTGAAGGCAGTAGTTGATAGTTTTGTTGTAGGGAATCATTACAGGAAGGGTGTATGGTAATGGATAAGTCAAATAGGTGTCTTCAAAAAATCTTCTGTTGTTTTCCGCTTTTGATAATTTTATTGCTGTTGCAGTTTAAATTCGCTAGTGTGTATGGCGATACGGGAGCCTCGATTCATTCTAGGGACGAGATTGTTCATCTAGAAGAAGAAATTCTTAATATGTCTCGCGATGGGGACGAGCGTATAGAAAGTGTTGACTTTGATCATGTAGTCAAGATGTATTATGACGTTCCGCTGTTTAACGAGGAAAAGAATCTAGATAGTGAAGAAATTGAACGTATCGTAACTGATAGTAACTACAAATGGGTGGTTCCGATAAAGAATCCTACACTAGAGAAAGAGGCGAATCTTTATATAGGAGGCCCAGCCAATTCGTCTGAAATAGAGACCCAAGTGAAGCAGGGGTATTTGACAAAAGAAGAAGGAGAAAAACTGATTCAGTCACAAGGGAAATGGACAGTTGCATATGTGAGCACTTATGAAAAAAATAAGCATTCGGTTTTGAAAGTGGCACAGGAAGTGATTGCCAGAGAGAACTTGAATGTTGAAAAGATTTTGTTTGTTGTGCCAAAAGAACTACAAATTCCGGTAGTGCTTATAAAAGTTGACGGGGACTACCAAGTGATGTTTCATGAGTTTCCTTTAGTAGAAGGAGGTATCTCAAATGTAAAAGGTGAGTTATCTCTGGATCGGTTCTATCCGTTTAACGAGGCTAAAGAAGTAGTGCGCGAGTTTGCTAGGGAACATCAGCTAGTTTCGACGAATGGCGATGCAAGACCGAATGGTGTTGTCCTTCCGTGGAAAGAGTCTTTCATTGCTGTGGTAGGTATAGGGGTTGCTGGATTCATCCTTTATAAACTGTTTCGAAAAAAAGAGAGCGCAACCAAATCGTGATAATCCTTAAGAAACTGTAATAAAACGACAAAGGGTGGAAAAAATAGTTAAAATACGATATAATAAAAACGTTAAAAATAAATGCTGTAAGCATCAAGGAGGAACTAAAACATGAGTCGTTTAGTAAGCATGACTGAAATGTTACAAAAAGCTAAAGAAGGTAAATACGCTGTTGGTCAATTCAACATCAACAACTTAGAATGGACACAAGCAGTATTAACAGCAGCTCAAGAAGCTAACTCACCAATTATCTTAGGTGTATCTGAAGGCGCTGGTAAATACATGGGTGGACCAAAAGTTGTTTCAGCTATGGTAAATGCGTTATTAGATTCAATGGACATCACTGTTCCAGTAGCATTACACTTAGACCACGGTTCTTCAGTAGAAGTATGTAAACAATACATTGACGCTGGATTCAGCTCAGTAATGTTTGACCACTCTCACTTCCCAATCGATGAAAACATCGAATTAACTAAAGAAGTTGTAGCATATGCACATCCAAAAGGAGCTTCAGTTGAAGCTGAAGTAGGTACTGTAGGTGGTACTGAAGATGGCGTAACTGGAGGAATCAACTACGCTGACTTAAACGAATGTGTACGTATGGTTAAAGAAGCTAAAATTGATGCATTAGCAGCAGCTTTAGGTTCAGTTCACGGAACTTACTCAGGCGAACCAGTTTTAGGTTTCGATGAAATGTTAGCAATCTCAGAAGCTACAGGTGCTCCATTAGTATTACACGGTGGATCAGGTATTCCAGAATACCAAATCAAAAAAGCAATCGAACGTGGACATGCTAAAATCAACGTTAACACTGAATTGCAACAACAATGGACAGCAGCAGTTCGTGCTAAATTAAATGCAGACGCTGGTGTTTATGACCCACGTAAAATCATCAAACCTGGTTTCGATGCAATCGTTAAGATTACAAAAGAAACAATGGACATCT